>DATLQY010001208.1:0-19948 GCA_035534975.1 Pirellulales bacterium | reverse complement strand
CTACCAGGCGTCGGTCATGGTCGACGGCTACGGACGCGCCGAGTCGAAACGGCTGGTTGGCAAGGCGGGCGAAACGATCGACGTGGGCGCGATCGTTTTGCGGCGCAACGACGGTTTTGTCGCGGGCAGCATCGTCGATTCGTCCGGCAAACCGGTCGACGGCGTCACCGTGTTCAACTCCGGCGACGGACTGCAACCGGCGAACATGCTGACCGACGCGACAGGCCGCTTTCGTCTGCAAGGGTTGTTTGGCGGGCCGGTTTATGTCTTTGCTCGCAAGCCTGGCTATCGTTTCACCGGCCTGCGCACGACGTCCGGCACCGGCGACGTCGAGCTGGCGCTGCTGCGCGACGACGAGCCGCCGCCGAACGGCCAGCCCGCCGCGCTGCCCGGCGACGCGACGGATCGCGAGCAGCTTGCTCGTTGGATGCTCGAACAGTTCTGGGCAGTCGCGCGACAAAACAACAAATGGCTGCTGATTCGCTACATGGCGCGTATCGACCCCGACCAGGCGGCGAATTGGTCGGCTCAACTCGGTGGTCGCTACGAGGGAGAGGTGACCATCGGCCTATGCGAGCGGATCGAAGACCTGAGCCACGATCCCAATATGCGGCTGGACGTCGACGACGCCTTGGCGGCGATTGCCGGCCTGAACGACAGCCGCGCGGTCCGGCTACTCATCGAGTTGGCCGAGCAAAGTTTGCCCCGCCATCGAGAAGACTCGTTGCGATTCAGCGAGGAGGCGCTGCTGCGGGTCCGAAAGCTGCAACCTCCGCATCGCGTCTATACGACGGCTCAAGTCGGCAACCTGCTGACACAGCTTGGTCGGGCGGAGGCTGGTCAGAAGCTGCTGGGCGAGGCCGCCGACGCGGCCGAGCAACTCACGGCCGACGGCGCAGCGGCCTTTGCGCGCGGGATGGTGGCCCGCGAGCTGGCACGATACGATCTGCCGCGCGCCAAAAAACTGATCGGACCGATTTCGGCCGAAGCGGGAAAGGCGCGATATCTGAGCTGGCTGGCGGAGGCGTTGGCCGAGCGAGAGTTGAATCAAGCGCTTGCCTTGGTCGCTCAAATCCGCGGCGACTCAAACGCCGAATCGCTGGCCAACCAGACCAGAATGAAGATCGCCTACCGCGTTGCCGCGGCGCGGCCGGACGACGCGCTGCGTGTTGTCGAGGCGATGGAGGGCTACGGCGCCGAAAAGTTCCGCGCCGAGGCGCTGGGCTTGCTGGCCGTTCAAATCGCTCCGAGCGACAGACGGCTGGCATATAAGCTGATCGATCGCAGTTTGGCCATTTACCTCGACAAGCCGGAAGAGTTTCGCTCCTGGGGGAACTATGGGGGCCGCCCGGTACTGGCGGCCTGGGTGGCGCGTCAGGCGCGTGCGATCGGTTATCCCGACATGCACAGCGTGGTGATGCGAGTGTTGGCGACGCGGCCGACGCAGCGCGAGGAATACGATCCCTTGCGGCGGCTGGAAGCGACGGTCGCCGCCGCGTGGATACTGGCTTTCAGCGATCCGCAAACGGCCCGCGACTTGTTGCAGGCGGTCGAGCCGTTCGACGACTTGATTGGTTCCGGCTCCAGCGTCATTCACCGCGGCGAATGGCTCAATGCCTGGGCCTTGGCCGACCCGGAACACGCCAAGGAGGTTTTCGAAGAGGAGTTGGCGGCCGCGGTGCGCGGCAATGCGGATTTCGACCTGCAGCGCGCGGGGCTTCTGCGAGCGGCGGAGATGCTTTCGCAGCCACAATCACAATGGCCGCGGCACCTGTTGATCAACTTCGGCCCGTTCTGGCTTCCCGGCGAAGATTGAGCCGGTGGCGCGGACCTTTCTCAACGGGGCAACCTTTCACGAGCCTCACGATGGTGCCTCGGCGCCACGGATCGGCGGGAATTTGGAACGCCCAGGTCGCGTGACCACACGTCGCAGGAATCCAATGAATCTGCTCGGCCAAGTTCGTCTTGCGTAAAGCTCAACGATGCGGCCATCGGGGTCTCTCACGACGGCTCGGTGCCCATATTCGGTTCCTCGCGGCGCTTCGACAAATTCAGCGCCACATGCCTTCAACGCTTTCATCGCGCCGTGAAAGTCACGCGGGGCGAATGCCAGGCGGGTAGTTCCATCGACACCGTCGCGACTGTTGACGGGGTTGATCTCGAAAACCAATCGCGGGAGAACAGCGGCAGCAAGAAAGCTGCGCGCTTCGTCCTTCCGATCACGGGCAAATCGAACGCCAATCGAGCGGTAGAAGTCGCCGAGCCGCTCAACGTCCATGGTCTGAACCGACACGAGAATAAGAGGTGGCGATTTCATGGAACACCGTGGGACCAAGGCGAATTGGTGCTTGACCCGGCGGCCGGGGAGAAAAGAATAAAGGATGCTCTGCGGAAGGAGTGGTCTATGAACTGGCTCGCATTTTTGCTGTCCGCCGGCTGCATCCTGATCGGCTTCATGGGCATTGGGAACCTCGTCTTCGGATTGGTGGTGGCGTATGGCTTTGTGCGCGGGACCCGCTGTGCGGACCAGGACGATTTCTCGGTCGCCCTCGCCATGATCTTCTTCGGTGCTCCCCTCTGTATCGCACTTAGCGTCCTGTGCTGGTGGGCGGGTGGTCAAATAGCGGGCTAGTCCGGCAATCTATGCTTGCTTGGATAACTGCTTCCGCGCCCAGGCGTAGTCGGGGTCGGCAAGCGGCGGATGAGGAGGCGAATCGTAGTCGATCGCCCCGCGCCGATAGGGCCCGCCGTCGTAGGCACGATTGAAAACGTGCTGCAGATCGAGCGGAACTTCAGGCTCGTTGACCCGCAGGGGGACGGCAATCACGGGCAACATTTGACGAACGGAAATCGCGAACACATCCCATTCCCCCGCGCCTTCGCCGCGCGTCCAAGCGCGATTCACGAGGGCCAGGTGGTGCGGCGCCGGCTTCAGCTTGCCAAGCCTCCGCCTCACCATCGGGTTGGGCAGCAGCCGCTGGCCGCCTCGCAACAGATCGATCTCGATCAGGCTGGCGTCACTGGCGAAAACTTCGGCGTGCTTTTCCAAATAACTGTCTCGATCGGTGCCCGATGTTTTGTTGGCCGGGCTGACGATCTCGATGAAGGTGATCAGCCGATGCCGGCGGCGAGGGTCGCGAACTTCAACGGAGAGATGACGCCCCAGTTGATCGGGTACGGTGATCTTGAGATGCTCGGAGATCTCCGTTCGCGGCAGCACGGCCGTCGTCGTTGCGCCGCCGTCATGCGTTCGCCCGCTCTCGACCACCGTCACGTCGGGCACCACGCGGCGGCGATAAGTCTCTCCGGATTGGTCATCGACGACGCCGACCTCCGGCCGCATCTGCAGCCGAGCGTAGTAAGGCGACGGAAGCGTGGCATTGAGCACCGCTCTAATTTCGCCGGCAAAACTATCGTGGAAGTCGGGCCAGATAGTCGGCCGCTTCCAACCACGGGTCCATGCCCGGAAAGGGAGAAGGCATTCGTCGGTCTCGCAACGGTCTGTTTCAAAGGGCGGCCTGGCGCGGCAGCCAACCTGTGCTGCTATCTTAGCCAACTTACTCGGCAGCCGTGATGCGAGTCCACTGCTGACGGCAACAAGGCAGCTTTACGATGTTATACAATCCGACTCGCAGATTTGACGCCGCGGTGCTCCTTCGGTTAGGCTCGTGGATGGGGCGGTGGCCTGTCTGGCGGGCCATAATGGCGGTTCTTCATTTCCTTCAGCGAGTGCGGCAATGACCCTATGCTCGATCGACTCCGAGCGGTTGATGGCTGCGCATGCGCACGACCGGAATTGCCTGCTCTGCGAACATCGCTGCGGAGTCGATCGCGCCGCCGGCGAACTCGGCCGCTGCAAGGCCCCCGCCACCGCCCGTGTGTTTCGCCATCGCATCGAATACAGCGAAGAATGCGAGCTTGTTCCTTCGCACCTGTTCTATCTGTCGGGGTGCGACTTGCGCTGCGCCTTCTGCATCGCCGAGGCCAACGCCTTCGATCCGCGCCGCGGAACACCGCTGACGCCGGAGTTCTTTGCCGAGGCGGTCGCGTGGGGCCGGCAGCGCGGGGCGCGAAACATTCAGTGGGTCGGCGGCGAACCGACGATTCACATTCCGGCGGTCCTCGACTGCATGGCCGACTGCCGGCCCTTGCCGCCCGTCGTTTGGAAATCGGACTTTTACGGCAGCCCGGAAGCCTTCGCTCTGCTGGCGGGCGTGGTCGATGTCTACGTGGCCGACTTCAAGTTCAGCAACGACGCCTGCGCGCAGCGCATCGCCGGCGTCGATCGCTACCTGGCCACCGTCACGCGGAACCTGGCGATCGCCGCCAGCCAGGCCGACCTGATCGTCCGGCACCTGCTTTTGCCGGGCCACTTCGATTGCTGCTATCGACCGATCGTGGCTTGGTTGTCGCAGAACATGCCGGCGGCGAAGTTCAGCCTCCGCGACGGCTATCAGCCGCGCTGGCAGGCGCGACATTATCCGGAACTGGCCGCGCCGCTCGATCCGCGCGACGCCGTATTGGCCGCCACCCTGGCGACGGCCCATAACCTCAACGTGATTGAATGAAAGACGAAACTTTGCAGGCCGACGAAGAAACACCGATCACGGAGATCAGCTTCTTGCCCGACGGGCGAGTGTGTGTCTTCGGCATGTCGCGGGAAGTGCTTCAACTCCTGGGCGAACTTTCGCTGGGCGATCCCGCTTTGGCACGCCGCTATGAGCGCTTGCGCCAGGCGGCGGTAGCGCAGTCGTCGGACACGGCTGTAGGGAACGGACTCCGTGCCGTTCCGCGCGCGGCGAACGAATGTCAATCGGCCTTCGGCGGAACGGCACGGAGTCCGTTCCCTACAGATTCTGGAGGCCAGACCCTATGAGCGACCAGCCCCCTGTACCCTCCGCCCCGCAGAAAACGGACGGCGCCGCACCCAAGCGCGAGCGAAAGGCCGCCGCCGCGCCGCAACGCCTCGACGCCGCGCAAGAACTCGAAGTGCTGATTCGTGCCCGTTACCCGATCATTTACGTCGTAAGCTGGGAAGAAGAGCGGGTCGAGCGCTGCCTGGCTCAAATCGCCGAAAAACGCGGCAAGAAACTCCTCATCTGGACGATCACGCAAGGGCTCGTCAAATCCGGGGCCGAGCCGCAGCGCACCAAATCGGGCAGCGGCAATACGTCCGATCCGATCGCCGCGCTCGATGCGGTGATCGACCATGTCGACCCCGCCATTTTCCTGTTCAAAGATTTTCACCGATTCACGAAAGACGACCGCTGCAACATGACGGTGCTCCGCCGGCTGCGCGACGTGGCCTATCATCTCCGCGACACATACAAGTCGATCGTGATCGTCTCGCCGCTCTTGGAAATCGCCCCCGAGCTCTCGAAAGACGTGACCGTCGTGGAGTTCGGACTGCCGCGCACCGACGACTTCAACTGCCTGCTCGACCGCATCATCGACGACGTGAAGGAAAACCCGCAGGTGCGGATCGACCTCCCCGCCGAGGCGCGCGAGCGGCTGCTGCACGCCGCCCGCGGCCTGACGCTCAAGGAAGCGGAGAACGTGTTCGCCAAGACGCTGGTGCTCGACGGCAAGATCGACGCCAGCGACGTGAGCGTCGTGTTCAGCGAGAAGGAGCAGATCATCCGCAAGAGCGGGCTGCTGGAATACTACGAGACCAACGAGCAGTTCGGGCACGTCGCCGGGCTGGAAAACCTGAAGCGCTGGCTGACGAAGCGCAGCATCGCCTTCACCGACCGGGCGGCCAGATTCGGCCTGCCGGCCCCGCGCGGCGTGATGCTGTTGGGCGTGCAAGGCTGCGGCAAGAGCCTGTGTGCCAAAGCCGTTTCGAGTCTCTGGAAAGTGCCTCTGCTGCGCTTCGACCTGGGGCGAATGTTCAGCAGCCTGGTGGGGTCGAGCGAAGAGAACATTCGCCGCGCCATCCAGACGGCCGAGAGCATCGCGCCGGCCATCCTGTGGATCGACGAAATCGACAAGGCGTTGGCCGGTTCGATGGGTTCGTCGGGCAGCGACGGCGGCACCGCCTCGCGCGTGTTCGGCACGTTGCTCACCTGGCTGTCGGAGAAAAAGGCCTCCGTGTTCGTAATCGCCACGGCCAACGACATCAGCCACCTGCCGCCCGAACTGCTTCGCAAAGGGCGGCTCGACGAGATTTTTTTCGTCGACCTGCCGAGCGAGGACGAGCGGAACGACATCGTTCGCATCCACTTGCACCGGCGGGGCCGCGACTGGAAAAAATTCGATCTGACCGAGTTGGTGCGAGTGAGCGAAGGTTTTAGCGGGGCGGAAATCGAAGAGGCGATCATCTCGGCGCTGTTCGACGCCTTCAGCCAGCAGATCGACCTGAACAGCGAGTTGATTAAAGCGGCGTTGGTGGAAACGGTGCCGCTGTCGAAGACGATGAGCGAGGAGTTGAACCGGCTGCGAAGTTGGGCGGTGGGCCGCGCGCGGCCCGCATCGGGCACGTCTGCCCGTGTCGCCGAAGAAGCACGCCGCAAGATTGAGTTATAGAGTAGGGTGGGACAAGCTCGTCTAAGCGAGCGCCGGCCCACCATGAGGAGACGGAGAGACGGAGGGAAGGAGCGATCGCTGATTCAATCCAAAATCCAAAATCGAAAATCCAAAATCCCAGACCGGAGATGCCCGAATGAGTACCGTCCTGATCATTACCCCGATCGTGATTGCAAGTTGGCCGGCGATTACCGCGGCCGTGACCGCGGCGGTCGGCACGCTCGGCTTCACCGCCCTGCGCGAAGCGGAAGCGAACGAGGAACGCGGCTCGGAGACGAACCGTGCGGAGATCGAAGTCGAAGACAGCGAGGTGTTGCAAGACGCGGGCGGGTCGGGCGAGGAGATCGTCGTCGAGCGCGACGGCGTCGTGGCCCGTTTCAGCCGCGACGCGCGGGGCGCGTTGCGGGTCTGCGTCGAAGGTCGCGGGCATTCCAAGTCGGAGCTGAAGCGCATCGGCGAGGAATTGGTCGGCCGCGTCACGCAGCAATATGTTTATCACCGCGTGGTGACCGAGTTGAAACAGCGCAATATGGCGATCGTCGACGAGCAAGTCGAGGAAGATCGCACCGTCAAAATCCGTGTCCGCAATTGGTAAAGGAACTACTTTTATGGCCCAAGAAGAAATTGAAATCGAAATCTCGCCCAGCGGGAAGGTGACCGTGCGCACCATCGGCATCAAAGGGCCGCGCTGCCTCGACTATGCCGAGTTGTTGGCGCAGATCATCGGCCGCGAGGAGTCTCGCGAATTGACAAGCGAGTATCACGAGGCGCAGGTCGAGGCCGATCGGCGCGTCGAGGTCCGCCAACGACGGTAATGGCACCAGCCATGGGGCCCGGTTATTTTCCAGTGTGGCTCGCCTGTATCGGCACATCGGAGACTCGTAGTTTGCGCCGAACGACATTCGCTTGCGCGCTCGAGATGTGGTACACGTAAATCGAGTGTCCGATCGCTGCCACTGGAGTGAAATTCAGGAAATAGGCGTAGCGGCCAGACCGATTGAAAATCTCATTGACGCTTAATGCATACCAACCCGGCAGTGGGCCGTACGTGGCATGATCAATGCCTGCGTCGAGTTGTTCCCGGCCGTCGGGGCCGGCCGGTGGCAATCCCGCGCGTCGCAATTCAGTATGCTTCAGTGGGAAGTCGCCGAAATACGCGACGGCCAGCGGTCTGGCCTGGGAGTTCGCCTTGCACCATTCGTCGAGATAGAACAAGTCCTGTCCGGCGTCGACGTTGCTGCCGAGAAGATGGCGCGGCCCTGCTCGTGGCCCGGCCGTGAACCAACGCCGTAATGCGCCTACCAGAGGCTGGGCGATTGCACCCGAGGGGACGTTATCGGCGGGCTGGCAGTCGGCGGCCGGCGTCGGTAGGACCGCCGCAAGCTCATTGAAGTACGACATGCTGTGGGGGTAAATAGAGATGCTGCTGAGGGCGAGGTATGCCAGCAACCCGGCGACCGTTGAAGCGGTGCGAATATGCATCAGCGTGAACGCGCGGCCGAGCCGGCTAACTGCGACAAAGATTAACGGCAATGAGGGAAGGATGTACCTGGGGTGCGCCGAAAATCCGGTTTGACTGCTGACGAAGAAAAAGATCGCCAAGCAGGGGAGCAGGACGAGGAGCTCGTCTAACCAAGGCGCCCTGTACGCACGGCGCGCGATGGCCAAGGATGCGGCGGTCACAATGAGCGCGAGAGCGGCCGTCGGGAGCCTCAGGACCAGGACGTACAGGTAGTAGTACCACCAGCCATGATCGGACCAGGTGCCGCGCAGGTAGGACGCTTCGCCGCGCTCGAACTCGTAGCGCTGGACGTCGATCCCCTGCACGAAATCAACCGGGAGCGGCACAGGCAGCGCGGCCAGACACGTTCCGGCAAAGCGGTTGCCTAGAGATGGAACGCGCGCTGTCCGCTGAGCGGTTCCATTCAGCGTGTGGCTCAGGAACCGATATTCGCCAAGAGGGCGGCCGGTACCATCAAATAGATAGCCTGCGTTGAGCGTGTATAAGGCGACCATGACGAGAGCGCCGAGTTGCGCTGCGGACGTCCGGATTCGGTGTTTGACGTGCCCAATTGAGATTGAAGCGGCCGATGTCAGAGCCGATACGGACCAAATCATCGGCCATATGCCAAAGGCGACGATCCAAGTGAGCTTCGTAAGGGGCAGCAACCCAAGGCACGCGCCCGCGAGTACGCAACGCGGCCAACTGGGCGCAATGAGCCATCGCCGCAGCGTATAGACAGCCACGATGCCCAGGGATGCCGCGGCCGCATCGGGGCAAATGGTCGCTCCCCATCCTATGCCGAATGGCGAAAAAGCCCACAACGCTAAGAATACGACGGCTGCCGGTTTACCGTACATCTCGCCGCTGAGACGCGATCCGACGCATCCCCCGAGCAAGATAATTGGAATCAAGGACCAGCGCGCGGCAGCAAAGCACCACCTAAGGGTCTCCGGCTCGTTCGCTTGGACCAAGGCGTTCCCTAGGGTCCACTCACAGCGATCCTGAAGTCTCGACGAGTACTCCGTAAAGTCGCAGGCCGGATCAAACATGCCGACAGCAAGCGCGGTGATCATTCGCGTAAGCGGTGGATTCACGCGAAACACGTCAAACCGCAGGGTCCGCGAAAAGTAAACCGCGGCGCCCATGTGGCCGATTTCGGTTTTATTTGGCGCCATCCGCCAGTCGGCGAACCCGAGCAGGGCGCCGTGCAAAAAGAGCAGCGAGACCGTGCCAACCGTATGAGCTTTCACCGTTTGGCCCTCAGGATTCGCAGCCCCGCGCCGCAGCCAAAAGCGAGCAGGGTCACAATGACGCGCGCCATCGAGCGATCATCCGAAACCGGCGTTCCATAACACCACAACAACGGGGGCATAGCGACAATGGCCCAGCATACAAATTCGATATCGCAGAAATACCGCGGCCGGCTCACAACTAATGTGCGACTGGGAAAATGCCAGGCGGGGCGTTGCTCGTTCCCATCGTTCCCACAGCCTTCGCAGTTTGATCGGCCCCCGCCGTTGACGGATGGTAGATCCATATTGAATAGCCTACTCTGTCGACTGGCGTAAGGCGCTGAAAGTAACGGTAATCGCCCTCCTCTTTAAGCGGAACAGTGTAAGCGATCCCGAGATTGCTCGATAGTGCGTGGCGATCGCCCAACACCGAGTTGACATCGATCCCGTACCACGATCGCGATGCGAGCTCGTGCAATGGGAAACGACCGGCGGATACGGCGGGAACGGCGTAGTCAATGCCGAGCAACTGACCCTGGCCGAAGCCGTAGAATACGAGCTTCAATGGCCGCGCATCAGGGTGCGCGTCTGCCCATTTTTTAAGGTAGAAAAGATCCTGACTGATGCTTAAATTGCTTCCGAGCAGGTGGCGATGCCCCAGAGAGGGGCCGCCAGCCAGCTCATTGAAGTACGACATGCAGTGTGGGTAAATAAAAAGCGAGCTGGCGAGAGTCCAGGCCAGGCAGGCCAAGACGATCGCGCGCATTGCCGGTCCCGAGAGGAGAACGGCCACCTTGGCAATCCAAACGAAAAGGAACGGAAGGACCACAAATGCATACCGGACGTGGTTTGTCAGGACCGGCTGCGCTGAAACGAGAACGAGAAATCCAACAGCGCTCAGAACAAGTGCGAGCTCGTCCGCGCGCCTCTTGGCCGGGCACGTCTGAACAACGCTGCAGCCAAGGGCCAAAGCGGCAAGGCACCACGTGCCGAGAGGGACCTTGATCGCCAGTGCGTAGAGGTGATAGTACCACGGGCTATCGGTGCGCCATTGACCGCGCAAGTAGCAGACCGCGCCCTGCTCAGCATCGTGCAGTTGGGTGTCGATTCCCATAACGTAGTCCTCCGGCAATGGCAGCGGAACGTCGCCGAGCAGCCCGCCTCGAAAGCGGTTACCACCAGTAACCAAAGCAGGCGATCGCTCGGAGCTTCCTCTGAGAAACGAGCTCACAAAGGTGTACGTGCCAAGTTTGCGGCCGGTGCCGGAGAACCCGTACACCAAATTGACCACGACCACGCTCGCCAGGACGAGCATAAAGAACTGGGGCGCCTCGCGAGCGAAGACCTTGCGCGTTGAATCGATCCTATTGGGCCAATAGCTCGTGATCCACAGCAGCGCCAGAAGTGGGTAGAGCGCAAGAAGCAAGTACTTCGTCGACTGCGCAAAGCCTAGAACGACCCCGACCAGGAGTGCGTTTACCGCGCAACGAGCGCGCAGCCATCCACAGAACGTGTACACCGCGGCGGCCGCCACTGCTCCCGCCGCGATGTCGGGAATGATGAACTGACCGTATCCGAGAACGTCGGGCGAAAACGCCCATAATGTCAGGGCAATAAGGCCCGCCGCTTCGCCATATAACTCCCTAGCCCAGCGAGCGCAAATGTAACCCCCCAAGAGAACCAGCGGGATGCAGGCCCAGCGACCATAGGTGAAAAGGCAAAACACGGACGGACCGTTGCGCGCGATAAAGGCTTCGGCTACCGCGCCTTCGGCATGAGCGCCGGGCCCGCTTCGATACGCCGACCAATCGAGTTTTGGTTGGAAGAACAAGGAGGGGATGGCGGCGACGCTATGAACCAATGGCGGCGTCGTGCGATACAGTGCATCTCTCCCGAGTACCCAATGGCCTAGGCCGGACGGAAGCGCAAGAGCTTCCGTGTTGATTGGCGAGTGCCGGAGCGCCCCCCACGCCAACAGTGCCGCCTGAAGCGCGAGTGCCGTTACAACAAATAAACGAAAAGCGCGGCTGCATACTGGTGCTTCCCGACCCGTGCGGCCATCGCCGGGTATTGTGCCGTAAGGGGCTCGGTCCTGCTGCGGCTGAATCACGGCTGCGCGCGCTTGGTTTGCTTGAGATGGTGCCATAGAATCACCGCTGCAGCCACGATAACTGCCACGACGTTTAGGGCAATAAATATCCACCGGCGGCGTGGAACCTGATCGGGGAGGACGCGCTCGGCGTCCGAGGCGAGCAATTCAATCTCTTCATTTGCATTACCGATCCGATAGGCGCGGTGATGAACGTGATCGTTCACCAAAGTGCCCGTGGGAAACGAGAGCTTAAAAAGGCTGTCCGCGACCTGTTCGTTGACGGCCAGCTTGGTCACCGTAAGGAGTTTGCGCGCGAGCTCCCGGTTCCAAAGATTCTCCGGTGCGCGCGCAGATACGAAATCGATTGTTTCGACGCGTTGCGGCAACCAAATCTCGTCTTGTACGTCGCGATAGGCCCGGAAGGCCTCGCGACTCATCAGTGGCCACTGGTCGACCGGCCTGCCGCCGACGCGTTGGTGCAGCTCCCGAAACCGCATCGCAAAGCCGATGCTCGGGTCGACCCAGATGCGCTGCCTGTGTTTGGAGACGAGCACATGACACCTGGCGCCATCGACGATCTCGAGATTCGGCGCCACGCGCCATTCGGCTTCGGCGCGGTCCAGCGCAAATGGAAGGAACTCATCGCTCTCGCTCGCCAAGCTGCGTTGCGAATCTGTCAGAGGAATCGCGAGCATCGCGACGTAATTGTCGGCGTCGATGGACATCTCCTTGTGCGTGTCAAGCGAGCCTTCCCCTCCGCGCGGGAAGTATCTCTGCGCCACGGCACCATCAAACGTCAGTGCCAGATCGACCGCCAGGGGGCCGTTGACGTCGCCTCGGGGCGGGGCACTTAGGGAGCTAAAACGTTTCTCGCCTTTGAACGCAAAATGTTGAACAATCCGCGGGACGGGTTCGCGGAGCATAGGGTCGCGATATTGGACGTCCGTTGTAAACTCGTACTCTACTTCCATCGCCTTGATCGTTGCGTGGCGCGCGCGGATTGCGTTCCGGATCTGTTCAAAACTTAGGGTCGCTGGCGTATCGGCGGGTTGAGGAAGGGTCATTGTCGGTGAGTCTCCTGCCGCAAAGGCGGCGATGTTCGAAGATGCGCAGCAGGCGGCTGCGGCGACAATCCAGAGAATCGTTCGCGTGCGCGGGCTCATAACGCGCCTCCGCTTCGCGCGTCTGCGCTTGAGTTTGGCGACGCCTCCGACCGGAGAATGATACGCCACTGCAAAAGGGAGCGGGCGGCATGCGACCAAGCGCAATAGGAACCGTGGACGTCGCCCGGAGCGATCAACCGCAACCGCCGAGCGGTGAACCGAAGGGCCCGTTCGATCGCATTCGGCGGTAGATAACAGCGCGGCGCAATCGCCAGCCATTCCAAATGGTGCCCGGTCACTTGAATCGCGGCCCCCCAGAGCGCGTTCGCCGCGGCCGGCTCGCGACAACGTCGCGCGCTAGACCAATCGAACCGCCACGCGCCGTCGAGATGCTGACGTGACGATAACAGGCGGGCCGCCTCGGCAAGGTAAGCGTCGGCGCGCGCCTCCGCTGCCTCAGCGAGAATTGGGGACCGCCGGTGCGCGGCCAGCACGGCCGCGAGAGCATAGCAAGCGTGCGTACCATAACACGACCCTTCGCCGTGCGGCTGCTTGGTGAGCGAGCCGACAAGGTCGTCAAACGCGATCCGCTCGTCAAACCTGTTCAAAAACCCTCGTTGCGGCGGCAGGTATACCGCAAGCGCCGCCGCGAGGAATTCTGCGGGCGCCTCGGCCAGATAGTCGCGCTCGGCCCCTGCAACGAGGTCGCTCACGTGATAGGCACGCTCGTTGACGGTTACCGGCTCATCAAGGGGCATGCCGCATTCCGCGAGCACGCACAAGAATTGGCCGGGATGTTGCTCGCCTGTGGCCGAAGTTCGGCCGCCCGCGCGCCGCACCGCCAGCCCGGACGCGCCGCTGAGCAGCCAATCACTGCCATGGGGATAACGAGCGCGGAAGGCCGTGTCGCTTAGAAAGATCGACTTAATCCGCGCGCAGCTTGGCGCAACGCCGTGCAGATCAAAGCTGGCTTTCGCCGCGCCACGAGGGAGGCCGTCCGCCACTGAACAAAGTCGCCAGAAGTGGAGCAAGTCGCTTGTCGGCGCATTCGATCGCGGGCAAAGCTGGCCAAGTGAGTTCGATAGCTCGAGGTCAGAGCACGGCATGCGTAGGCTGCGTGCGTCGTAGCTGGCTAGAGGGAGAGCTGCCGTGCTCGATGCCTTGGGCCGTTTTGTCCGACTGGGAGGATAGAGAACCAGGAGAGCAATGGCGGCGGTGAGCAAGGCAAGAACGGTCGCGCCCGCTCGAATTGCGATGGTCGTTCCGCCCGACGACTGGGTCGGCACGGTTAAGCTGATTTTTACTGCGTGCATGCCAGTTGCTAGTTGCTAGTTTCCCCGGACATTGGCTCTTCCGAGCGCGGAAACACGTTCAAAGTGACGAAGTGTTCGTCCGTCCTGTCGCCGATGTGATAGACAATCCGTGCAGGATACGCGTTCGTCGCCGGCCGCTTCTGGTCGGTGAGCCGAACCGGAATCTGAAAGCGAAAACGCGCGTGGGATCCCAACTTTTCCAAGGGAGATAGCACGGGCTCGCCGAATTCGATTGCGTTCGCTTTCGCCCCCTGGCACTCGACGGGTTCCACGCTCACCGCAGTGTCGGAGTGCTCGGCGCCGAGGACGATTTCCCCGGAAACAGGCTCTGGGGAAAACCGCGTCAGGTCCGCTGGCAGGCGCATGGAATAGGGCGTGCTCCGCATCCCTTCTACGACCGCTTCCGCGAAGAATACATACCGCGACTCAGGTTCGACCGTGCCGAGATCGACGGAAGCGGAGGTGGGCCCGGCGGACCCGTCGCCACCGCGCAGCACTAGTTCCAGCTCGGCCGATTCGCCCGCCTCGAGGCCGTCCTTGCCAAGCTCGGCCCTCAGGCAGCCGCACGTGGGAGCCCCAAGCCGCAGTTCGAGCGTTCGTTCCGTGGCATTTGCTACTGTGAAAACGGCGCGCGCCTCGTCTCCTAACCGTACTACGCCAAGGTTCTTCCTTCTGGCCGATGTCGTCAACGGTTGGGGCGTGGGCCGGAAATCTGATTTGGTTACGGGGGCGGCGCTTTGCGCAACCGGCGCGGGGGACTCCGGCATTTTGGCGTTGCACCCGCCGATGACCACGAGCGAAAGAGGAACCAGTGAATCGAGCTTGCGAACCGCCGTTCGCCGCCGACGGAGCAGGCGATGCAGACAAAGCAGGCCGGCAAGCAACGCCAGCGCCGGCAGCGCGACAATGGATAAACTCCTGAGCCAAACGCCGGTGGGCACCGCGCCGGTCAACAAGTAGCCACTCCAAATCCGGTAGAATGCACGGCGCGGCATCTCATCGATCCGTCCCCGCAGCGAGGCGTCGGCGAAAACGATTCTGTCGGGCGTGACTTTCAAAATAACCATGTAATGTCCGCGGCGCGCTTCGCCGTCGTCGAGCCAAACGTGGGCAATCGCTGGAAGATCAACGGAATCCAGAGACTCCCCATTCGCCTTTAGAATCTTGAGTCCAGCAAACCAATGGCGCGACGCGAGCGCCAGTTCCGACAGGGGCGTGCCGGTTTCGCAGACCGGCGCGTGCTCCAGGACCTCGGCGTAGGTCACATCGTAGCCGGACAACTTAAGCCAAAGGTAGAGGCTCCGCTGCCCACACGAGCGCATCGACGCCTCGATATCGACCTGTGTTGCTTCCGTTGGCCGCGGCGGCGCGTCGGAACTAACGGCCTCCAGCGGAGCGCAGAACCTTCCGAAAAGCGCGACCTCAAGCCAGCAGGCATAGACCAGAATTCTTGACATGCGCACTTCGCTACGAGGAGGGCACCGGGTATATCGCGTTCAATGATGGCACCGCTCGACGAGTCACGTGCCGTCGCACGAGCCCTCAAGTTGGGCGGTCTTTGCATAGTATCCGCAGGGAACTACGGTGAACGTGCTAGGGCACACGCACGGAACTACCAACGGGCAGACCCCATATTGCTTGCCATCCGGGCAGTCAATGTTTGACGTTGAGGTCACGCCGTAGCCTGGAATTATCTGCTGCGGGTTCGCGGAAGGGCACACCACGCACGTCGACGAAGTGTTACAATACCTTGAGAAGGGCCCCGCCTGCGTGCAATTCTGATTGATTGTGCAATACGTATTGGTGCTGTTAGAAAGGGTGGTGCATATTTCGCCCACCGTTGCTCGCGCCTCGGCAGAGTTTGCCGAGATCGTTCGAATGCCAGGGTCGTCGATTGCAAAACCGACCAGCACGAACAAGGCTAGCCCTGCGGAACAAGCCATGAAGAACCTTTGCATGGGGGAGTCTCCTGCTTTTGGTAAAAGGCCTATTGCTTAAAAGGGGCGACCGAAAGGGCGCGCTAATCGTCCCTGACACTGATTGGGCCGCATGCGGCGAACCGTTAGCGCCAAAGACAAAAGCTAGCCGGTAGTCTCGCGCGCGTGCTAGGTGCTTGTCAAGTGGGTGGGGCAGAGATTTTTTCGAGCCTCCTGGGAGCGCGAGTGGGGTGCGACCAATGCGTCGCTCCTGACGGAGGCAGTGGCTCGCTGCCGGTCAGCGCGCGGCCGTTTAAAGCTCCCGCCCTATGGATCGCATACGGCCCAAGACGAAATCGGGCAACTCGAAGCGTCGGCGGGGCGGTCGCGAGCAGCCGTCTTCGCTTGCTTGCCGAGCATCATCGGCGGCGGCCCGGGAGCGACAGGTACCAGTCCGGCGCAACAAGGTTGATTTCCTGGCCCGCTTTTCCCACGCGATAAAAGCGCCGCCGAACGCGGTCGTTCACCCTTGTGCCGACGGGAAACCGAAGCGTAAAGCGATCGTCGGGGACGCCGTCGTTCGCAGCCAGCATGGTCACCCGATGTGAAGTATGCACCACGACCCATTTCGAGCAATTGATGGTCGCTGCCGGGCTGATCCACTCGATGCGCCATGGCAGCCAGACGCCGACGTCCGCGGGCCGATGACAGTAAAAGGCCTCCCGCGTCGGCACCAGCTCGCCTTCAGCGGACGGGCCGCGGAGGCGCTGGTGGCTCTCTCGGAAGAGCATGGCATAGCCGATTTCAGGAGCGATCCAGAGGCGTTGTTGCGCATTCGAGACGAGAACGTGGCACTTCATGCCGCCGACGAGATCCAGGTGGCTCGCCACTTTCCAGTCGAGCTCGGCGCGATCGAGAGCGAAGGGAAGGTAATAGTCGGTTTGCGGTAGCCGATCAAGATCATCGTCGCATAGTGAAATTGCCAAGGCGTTGACATAAGCGTCGCTATCGATGCCGCGCTGCTTGCGGCTCTCGACGGAGGCACTGTGGCGGGCAACCTCATAAGTCTGGTAAAGCACGCCGTCGAAAGCGACCGTCCGGTCGCTCCCCAAGGAATCGCCGGGCCTCAGTCGCCCTGTCGCGGTGGAAGAAAAACGCTTCTCGTTCTTAAACGCGAAGTGGTGACCGCTCTGCGGAATGAATTCGGCCCCCTCCGGGTCACCCAACAAAACCCGCGTCGTCGAATCGTACTGGACCTCGATTGCCCGAAGGCGCTCGTAGAATTGCCGGACTCCGTCTCGCAATTGCTCGAACGTCTGAGTGGCGAGAAGTTCGGTCGGCTGGGGATGGACGCTAGGTTGAGGACAGATCACGAATGCCTGGGGAACGTAAGGACCAAATTCCAGCCACGACCAACCAGCAATGCGATTCAGCAATCTCGCCCTTGGGCGAGTGCGCCATCGAATGGCTCGGCTCCGTCCTCCGCGACCGTGTATTGCATGCGACGAATGTTATCGACCAACCGTGTGCCGGCGGGCAGCCGAACTTGGAGCGCTTCGTCGGAAACCTCGTCTCCGAGCAGCACCTCTTTTGACCGATAGACCGATTTGTTGACGATGGTGCCCCAGAATTCTTGGCCCGTGCGATCGATGTCGGCATATTTGTCGACGGCCTGGACGAACGGCAGCCACACGCCCGGCCTCACTTCACGGAAGTCGGATTGTTCGATGGCGTACCGCATCGGCTTTCCGCGGCCCCAATGATATTGGCGCCGCCGAATCGCGAAACCATGATCGAGATCAACCCAAACGCGGTCCATCGCGGGCCACTCGACAACCCAGCACTGCGCGCCGTCAACCTCTTCGCGCTCGGGCAAAACCCGGTACTCGTTCCGGTGGCGATCGAGGAATTCCGGCAGAAACGGATGATCGACGGATTCCGGATATGCCGGCTCGACCGTCGCGTAGTCGATCCCTGCGGACTCAGCAATCGCGCGTTGCGCGCAAAGACCTTGCCAAGTGAAATACAGCCAGCCGCGGTAGATGTTCCAGCCTTCGCGACTCATTTCGTCGATGGCACAGGCTCGATCGTGCTTCGACCAGAACAGGACGCGGTGGTCGTCACAATACGACGTCTCCCAGTCCGGCACGTCATTTTCCCCTGGATTCAGGAGACGCTCCGCCACAAGCCAACGTGCGTTCTTTCGCGCAAGAACGAACTCTCTAGGCTGTTCGCCGCCATGCGGGCCAAGCTGAGTCGCACTCTCTCGGACGAAGTGGATGCGAAAGGTCTGATGCACGTCAAGCAGCCGCGCCCGGGTTGAAGAGGCACCGTCAATAACGTCGTCAATAGTAGGTATCACCATTGCACGTCGCACCAAACCCCAGTACCTTGAAAGGTGTTGCTTGCGCACAAACACTCGGCAGTTTACCAGCGGCTCGATGTGCCCGTCAACTACTCGGCCGCGATTTCGCCGATGCCGGCACGTCAACGGTCGATTTCCATGCAATGCCCGAATTGCCAATTTGAGAACATGCCCGGTGTGAAAGCGTGCGGGCGGTGCGGCGCATCGCTCCAGTTGGGCGCCGTGGCCATCAGCGTCTACCCACCGCGGGCCAGCGCTTGGGCCAAATGGTGGCGGCGGCGGTTCTGGTGGCCGCGCGTCAATTGGCGACGCATCTCAGACACGATCGACGATCTCCTTCTGGGTCGCGGCGTGCGCCAGTATCCCGGCTGGCGGGCCATGGTGCGGATGGTGGTGCCCGGCTGGCCGCACTTGTATCGGGGCAACCGCATCCGTGGCTGGGCGTTTCTCGGCACGTTCCTGGGACTCGCGCCCTTGGCGCTGTGTACGTTGGGCACGGTGCTCGGCTCGATTTTTCTGGGGCTGGCCGTGGCCGTGCATGCCTCCAGCGTGCTCGACGTCGTGATTGCCGAGACACGCCAGTCGCGCGCACGGCTGACGTACGCGGTCATTTGCCTGGCGGGCGTCGGGCTGGCCGTCTATTGGCCGCTTGGCTACGTGGCCAGTGCGTGGACCGTTCCGCGGCAGATTACGACCGACCTGCCCCCGTTTGCTCGCGGAGACGTGGTGTTGTTCAGTCCGGGCTTGTACGCGCTTCGCGCGCCCCAGCCCGGCGACGTCGTGCTGTATGAAGTTCCGTCGGCGCGCGTCGCGGGACGGTACGCGGGCCGCGCGGCCAATTACGCCATTCAAGGCCAGAGGATCGACCGCGTCGTCGCCGGACCCGGACAGCACGTGAGCATTCAGGGTGGCAAGCTTCTCGTGGATGGGAAACCTTCGAGTTACTTGCCGCTGGACGTCGCGCGGATGCCTGGCGCGCTCGACGTTCAGGTGCCGGCGGGCTTTTACGCCATTCTCCCGACCACGGCGCTCAGGGAGGGGATGAACTTGCAAGGACTGGACTGGCAACGCGTCAGCCTGGTGCCCGCTCATCAAATCCTGGGCCGGGTCTATATGCGGCACTGGCCTTGGTACAGGCTTTCACTGTTTTAATCGGGGAAACCATGGCTCGTTTCGACAAATTGGAACTAGGCGCCCACGAGGAGGCCGACCGAGGCGACACGCCGTCGCTCAGACAGGACGAACCCGATTGGCTCCGCGATGCCGACAGTCATCGCCGCTGCGGGCAATACGAAAACGCCTTGCGGTTTTATTCCCGCGCTTTGGAGAACGACCGCTCGTTGGTCAAGAGCTGGCTGGGCCAGGTGCAGATGCTGGTGTTGCTCGACGAATGGCCCGAGGCCGAGCTGTGGAGCAAGAAAGCCCTGGAACTGTTTCCCGGCAACGCCGATCTGCTGGCCGCCCAGGCGCAGGCGGTCTGCCGGCAGGGAGGCTTCGCGCGTGCGGTCGAGTTGTCGGACGGTTCGCTCAAGCAGTCGGGCAGCTCGGCCTATCGTTGGCTGGTGCGAGGTGAGATCATGCTGGCCCGCAAGCAGGATACCGACCGCCACTGCTTCGACAAAGCGCAACAGCTTGACTCCGATTGGCTGGTGCCGCTGGAGAGCGCGCTGGTTTATCTCTACTACCGGCAGCCGAGCAAGGCGCTGGCGCGGGCGCAGCGCGCGGTCGAAAAGGCGCCCGATCAATACTACGCCTGGTACGTGCGGGGGACCTGTCAGTTGCGGCTCGAGCACGCGCAGCCGGCGCGGCAAAGCTTCGAGCGGTGCCTGGAACTTTGCCCGCGGCACGTCGAGGCCCAAGCGCGGCTGACGGAACTGAACAACCGCGGCTGGTCGCCG
>DATLQY010001207.1:0-12053 GCA_035534975.1 Pirellulales bacterium | reverse complement strand
CCGATCGCTGAAGCAACGTGGTCCAGTGTTCAAGGGATTTGCCCGTGCTGGCGGGCAATTCCTCGATACGCTTCCGTAGCATCTCCACGCCGGGATGAACGCTGAAAAGCGAACGGCGCGCTGGTTTCTTCTGGCGCGGCTTCAATTTCGTGGTTCGGGGCATGACACCAGGATACACTCGGGACCGCGTGGAAACCAGTCTCGCGGCGCGAGGTTATCCGAAAACTCCCCGTGGGACGGCCTTCCCAGGCCGTTTTACGCTACGGACGGCCTGGGAAGACCGGCGTACGGCGGAAAATCGTCGATTTTCACGAGTTTTCGGATGACCTCTGAGCTCCGAACCCGGGCATCCGACCCCCTCGCAAAGCCGACGCGGGGGGCGTGTTGGTCTGGCTCCGTCCTCCCGCTTGCCCAAGAATTGCTCTCCGGCCGCTCTGGCTGCGGCGGAACCGAAGCGCTGTCGCGGCCGCTACCGAGCCGGGGCATCGCTGACGCTCTGCCACCAGCCACCACTTTCTCGTGACAAAATGTCTCATTTCCAGCCGCGTGAAGATTTTTCCCTGCCACCTACGGGCGTGGCTTGACCAAGTGCCGCTGGAAGTGCCCGGCGATGCGCGTCCATTGGCGTTCCATGACGAGGGGCTCGGGCACCATGTGGGTCAAGCCCGACAACGGCAAAACCTCGAAATGCTTGCCGGCGCGGAACAGGGCGTCGGCCAGCCGGAGCGTGTGCCGGAAAAAGACGTTGTCGTCGGCCGTGCCGTGGACCAGCAGTAACGGGCGACTCAGGTTCGCGGCGTAGGTCAAGAGCGAGCCCTCCTCGTAGGCTTCACGATCGGTGTCGGGCAAGCCGAGATAACGCTCGGTGTAATGCGTGTCGTAGTCGAGCCAATCGACGACCGGGGCGCCGGCGACCGCCGCCTTGTAGATGTCCGGCCGTTTTAACACGGCCAAAGCCGAGAGGTACCCGCCGAACGACCAGCCAACGATGCCCACTCGATCGAGATCGAGCTGGGGGAGACGTCGACCCACGGCCTTCAGACCGGTCACCTGGTCGTCAAGTGGGACCGTGCCGAAATGCCGGCTGATCGCCCGCTCCCAATCGCGGCCACGCCCCGGCGTTCCGCGGCCGTCGATGGCGACGACGACGAACCCCTGGTCCGCCAGCCATTGCGGCAGCAACTGGCCGCCCATCGCTCGCAGCACGTGCAGATGGCCCGGCCCGCCGTAGACGTTGACGATGACGGGGTATCGCTGGTTTGGGTCGAAGTCCCGCGGCCGAGTCACCGCCGCGTAGAAGCCGGCCCCGTCGCCGATCTTCAGGATTTCCGTGTTCGGCACGAACGGCGGCTCCTCGGCGACCGAAGGCAGCTCGCCGACGGCGGTCCCGTCGGCGCGGCGCACGACGGTGCGGGGCATGGCGGTGAGCGTCGTCGATTGCTCGACGTACACCGAATGGTTCTTGGCGAAGACCGCGCCGTGGATGCCCGGAGAGTGGACGCCCGGAGAATCGCCCAGCGGGGTCGTTTCGCCGGTCGCGATCGACAGCCGATAAAGCCGCGATTGGGTCGGGTCCGGACTGGCGCGAACGACGAGCGAGCCGGATGGCCAATCGACGTCGGCAAGCCCGGGCGGCGCTCGATGGGGCTCGGTCCGTGGGCCGGCAATCAAACCTTGGTCGCGAGGCACCAGCACGCTGACCAGCTTGCCCTCGGCATTGCGATGTTCCAGTTGCGGGCCGCCCTCGCGTTCGCTGATCCAGAGAAAACCTTGGCCCTCCGCGAGCCAGTGCGGCACGTCGTATTCCAAGCAAACCCAGGCCGGATCGCGCTCGGCCAAGAGCCGCGTCGTGCGGCCCGTGGCCGGATCGGCCTTGAGCAGCAGCAGTTCCTTCTGATCACGGGTTTGCACCACGATCGTCAACGGTCCGTCTTTATCCCAACGAACCTGCCCCAAGTAAGGGTACCGCTCGGCGTTCCAACTCACCCAGACGGTTTCGCCGCCGGTGGCCGGCACGATCCCCAGACGCGCTTTGACGTTGGCCTTGCCGGGGCGCGGATAATACGATGCGTGCGCCGGTTGCTCGGGATGGGCCGGGTCGGCGACATGCCAGATCTCGACATCCCGCGAGTCGGCTTCTTCGTAGGCGATCGAGTGCCCGTCAGGCGACCACCAGTACCCGGAGAAGCGGCCCATCTCTTCCTGAGCGACGAACTCGGCCAGCCCGTGCGTGAGCGGTTCGCTGCCGCCCTGGGTGATCCGCCGCTCCTCCCGCGTGGTCAGGTCGAGCACGTGGACGTCATGATCGCGCACGTAAGCCACGCGCCGGCCGTCCGGCGCGAAACGAGGGTCGAGGATCACGCCCGGCCCGGTGTTCAACTTCTGAATCGACCGATCGCTTCGGCGAATGACATACAGCTTGCCGGATAAGCTGACGAGGACCAGTTCGCCGTCTTCGGAGAGCTGAAAATCGGTGAAGCCGCCGACGCTGATCCGCTGCCGCTCGCGGCGGGCTTTTTCCTCCGGCGACAGGTCCTCCGCGGCCGCGCCAAGGATCTGTTCCGGCGTGGCGATCTCCCGCGTCGCGCCCGTGGCAACGTCGAACTCGTACAATCGGAGCGTCGCGACCCGCGGCTGGGCCCGAAGAAAGAGCACCGCGCCGCCGTCCGGTGTGGGCCTGGCTTTGACCGGCCTGCCCAGCATGAACCCGCGCGTTTCCGCGTGATCGCGCAGATAGCTGGTGTCCAAAGAGGGTTCCTTCGCAGACAAGGGAGCAGGCAGCCACGCCAGCGCGGCCGCCAACAAACGAACGGACTGCCATCCTCGTGGTCTTGTGCGCATGCCACGAGCCTAGCAAGCACTGGCAGGTCGAACAAGCGAAGCCACGACAGGCGTCTGGAGTTTACGCCCGCGACAAAAACTCCTGCGTCTCCACGACCCCCAGAGGAAGCAGCCAACGACGGTCCATTAGAAACCGCGCCGGCTGCGCCCGGCGGGGCGGGTCATTGCCGCGCCACACTCCTTCGTACCCCCGGCGCAGACGGTGCCCTGTGGGAGGTGGTGCGATTGTCGATGGAGCACCAGGAGTTTTTGCCGCGGGCGTTCGCGCGGTTTCGCGGCCGCCGCCGGAGTTGAATTCCCAGGGGCGTGCGGTCAACGTCGGCGGCGCGCGGCGGCGCCAAGGAACGTCCCGCACCTTCCCGCCCGCGACGAGTTGGGCGGCGTGATGATGCCACCGCCGACTCGCGAAGGGAACCACAGGCGAACGATGACCGCAGACCCGTTACCCACGCCGTGGCGGCGCGGCGACAGCGCCGCGTCGCCGGCACCACCGCTTCGCGAAGAAAACCGACTCCGCATCCCCCTACTTTTCCTGGCGGCGACGTCGCGCGAGGGGCGGAGTGTGGCGTGGCAAAAGGGCCGCCGCTACGCGGCTTGCTCACTGGCGTGGGGATGGCGGAGATCGGTTTTCTTCGCTGCGCTCGCGTTTTTTTTCAACGGCCCGCATGAAGGCTAGGTTGAGTTTCCGCAATGTGGAACATGACATGCCACCGGCTTGCCCGGTGGTCTGTGACGCTGGCAGCTACCCAAGTCGGCCGCCATTCCTGTTTTCAGATCCCGATTGCCCTGCCGCTGCCTCTGGCAGCGGCAGGGCAATCGGGTTGGAGGGGAGAGTTGGGCCCGCGGATCGTAGCTGCCAGCGTGAGTCCGGGGCACCCGCGCAGTGGGTCGCGGGCAAGCCGGTGGCATCATTTGATCGATCCTAGCCTTTAGGCGGCCCGTTGTCTTTTTTCCGACTCGTTGCCGCGAAAGACTTGCTTCCTCCCTCACGGCCCGGGCGACCGTCCGCCGCGATGCGGCAACAGCAAGGCCGACATCGGCAGGCGTCCGAAGGTTACGCCCGCGACAAAAACTCCTGCGTCTCCACGGTCCCCAGAGGAACCGGCCGGAGGCCCACTCTTGCCTCTCTCCGTCCCGCGTGGCATGCTGGCATGCATGAGCCCTATGACGCGCTGCCGGCCAATCGTCGCCGGGCAGCGGCGTGGCGGGCCCCGTATCGTTACCGCCGGGATTCGCCCGCCAAACGATCGCAACCGGCTTGACCGGCGCCACGGCGTTGGCGGTGGCGCCTGACGGCCGTGTGTTCGTCTGTGAACAAACCGGCTCGCTGCGAGTTGTCAAAGACGATCAGCTCCTCGGCGAGGCGTTCGTCACACTGCCGGTCGATGATCAATGGGAACGCGGCTTGATTGGCATCACGCTCGACCCCGACTTTACGAACAACGGCCACGTCTACCTGGTATGGGTTTGCCGAGACCCCTATCCACACCATCGAGTCAGCCGCTTTACGGCGCAGGGCGACATTGCGGCCGGCGGCGAACAGGTGCTCTTCGAGGGGGACGACCAGTCGAAACAGGGAGGCCAGGTTTCCGCGGGGCACCAAGGCGGGGCCATCCACTTCGGTCCCGACGGCAAGCTGTACATCGCCCTTGGCGAACAGACGGCCGAGCAGCCCGCCCAGTCGCTCAACTCGCTCTTGGGTAAGATCCTGCGGCTCGATCCTGACGGCGGCGTGCCTTCCGATAACCCCTTCGCCGACACGACGACGGATAAGTACCGCGCCATTTGGGCCCTGGGCTGTCGTAATCCTTACACGTTTGCCTTCGATCCCGGTTCGGGACGAATGTTGATCAACGACGTCGGCGGCAAGTTCGAAGAGATCAACCTGGGCCAGGCTGGCGCCAACTACGGCTGGCCGGCCGCCGATCACGGGCCAACGGGTGACGCCCGGTTCCAGGGTCCTGTATTCTGGTATCCGCAGGCGTCGATCTGCGGCGGCGCGTTTTGCCCTCGTGGAGATGCGGCCAACGCTTTCCCCGACCACTATCGCGGACGCTACTTCTTCATGGACTTCGCCCAGGGATGGATCAAGACGCTGGATGCGTCGAGTCCGAAACGGCCGATCCCGGCGGACGTGTTCGCGACCGGAATGGCGCGTCCGGTCGATTTGGCCTTTGCGCCCGATGGCTCGCTCTATGTGCTATTGCGGGACGCCTGGGTGAAAGACGGACAGTTCCGCTCCGGCAGCGGCTCGTTGCAACGTATCCGTCCCGATCGAGGGCTTTGATCGAAGCGGGCCTTGGATCGTGCGCGTTCTCGCCGGGGAAGAGCGTAGAACGGAATTCATTCCGTTTCCCGCTTCAAACGGAATGAATTCCGTTCTACATGCGGAACGAAATCGGTTCAACGATTTTCCAGTCCAAAGCCCGAGTTTTTAGCGGCCCAGCCGCAGGCCATGCCGAGATCAGGAGTTTCCCTCCTGCTGCTTCCGCTTGAATTCGCCCAACTGCAGCAAAAGCGGGATGAGCAGCAGGTTCACGGCGAGGCCGCCCGCGATGGCCGTGCTGACGAGCGCGCCGAAGTAGATCAGCGGCACGAAGTGCGACGTTGTAAGGACCAAGAATCCAAGGACCAGCGCGAGGTTGGAATAAACCAGCGGACGGCGCACCTCCGTCTGCACTTCGGAGAGGGCGCCGCGGAAATCCAAGCCTGAGCGTCGGGCGCGGCGGTAGGCGGAGAGATAGAAAATGCTGTCGTGGATGGTCAGGCCCATGGTGTCGCTGGCGATCATGGCGGTGCCGATATTGATCGGGATGCCCGCCCAGCCCATACCGCCCAGCAAAAAAACGATCGGCAGCACGTTGGGCACGAGGGAGATCAGTCCCATCCACAGCGAGCGATAGGCGATCGTCATGATGGTAATGAGGCCGGCGGCCCCGACCGCCAGATCGGTCCACTGGTCATGCATCAGGCTTTCGATGAGACTGGCCAGCAGAACGAACAGTCCGGTGACTTTCGTTTCGGGAAACTCGGCCTGGGCGACCTGGCGCACTTGGGTCATGAGCCGTTCCTTGTCTTCGGCCGATTGACGTTCGCGAGCCCGCAGCATGATCCGCATGCGACCCCGTGTTTCATTGAAGAGGCTCGCGCGGAATTCGGGCGCGAGCGTGTCGAGCCAGCGCGCCTGGGCTTTCGCATTCGGAACCAGGATCGGGATGCGAGGGACGAGATCGAGACCATCGGTGATGGCCACGACCTTGGTCAACGCGGGTTGATTGCCGATCTTGAGCTCGCGGAGCCGGCCGGCGAGGCGGCGGACCCTCGCCAGATGGTCTTCGTCAAGCTCGGAAGGCGCGGAAAAATTGACTTCCCACATGCCCGTGCCGCCGAGGCGTTCTTCCATGAAGTCAAGCGCCTTGACCACGGGGGTCGTCGAGCGGAAGTTGCGGCTGAAGTCGGTTTCAAGGCGCAGTTGCACCAGGCCGCCGATGCCGCCCGCCAGCGCCATCGTGGCGGCGGCGCCGATCCCCAGCGGATGGCGGAGCACCCAGGCGCTGAGCCGGTGCAACGATTGGTTTACGTGCCGGTCGCCGCGGGGCTTGGACGGCGAGCGGCGGCCGGGGCCGATGAGCATCCCTCCGGGCAGGACGAGCGCCATGGCGACGAGCACCAGCAGCGAACCCAGGACCATCGTGAGTCCGAATGAGCGCACGGGATGCAAGTGGCTCGAAAGCTGCGCGGCGAAACCGGCGGCGGTCGCAAGGCAGACCCAGACGATATCGCTTCCGATGACGTCCAGCATCCGGCGAAACGCCGTTTCACGATCGAACCGCTCGCGCAGCTCTTGAAAATACAACGACAGGTACACGACCGTGGAGACGCCGATGATGGTGACCAGCGAGCCGAGGATCGAGCTGACCATCGAGAGCTGGATGTGGCCGATCGACAGGACCGCCTTGGTCCACAAGATGGTCATTTGGACGATGACGAAGGGGAGTACGACCGAGCGGACGTCGCGCAGAAAGAACAGGATGACCACGACGAGCAGCAACGAAACGGCCCGGCCCATGAAATCGCCGTCTTCCTGGGCATAACGAAACATATCGTACACGAGGATCGGCTCTCCGACGACGTAGGTCGGCAGCGATTGCCCGAGCGCGATACGCCGGAGATCGGCGATTGTCGCCGCTCGGGGCACGGGTGCCTTGGCTTCGTCGGCAAGTCGCAGCGCGACCGCGGACGTCACGTTGTCGTCGCCGAGCAACAGACCGCGTGTGAACTCGATCAGTTGATCGCGCCGCGACCGAAAGACCGGGCCGCTGGTGAATCTCAGGTACGCGTCCAGACTCTGGACACTCCCCTCGACGACCCCCGGCACCGCGCGCACGCGCGCGGCCAGTTCGGCCAACCGTTCCTGCCCGGCGGCTTGGAACAACTCGGGGTCGGTGTACGTGACGAAGACGAACTCGTCGCCGCCGAACAGCGATTTGCTCTCGACGTAGTCCACCAGCTTCGGGTTGCCGGGAGCGTAGAGCGATTCGATGGACTGATCGAACGCGACTTGACTGGCGGGGTAGATCGACGCGCCGGTCAGAATGATCGCCACGAGCAAGAGCGCACGGCGGTACCGGACCAGCCCTCCGAGGAGACGGTTCCAGTAATCGTATGAGACTCTCACTTGTTCTCCAAAGGGTCCGCCGCGGACGATCAGATCGCGCTGTGCCGGGAATCATGAGAAACTCGTCGGAGCATCATGGCACGGAGTGACGCGCCTGGCAATTGCCTCGCTACCGGCGCGATCGGCCAGCGGCAGGGCAAAGTCTTTGGTTTCTTGCTCTCACTCTACGTCCTTCACTCCTGATACTGGCCCAGCGGTAGATTGTGACATGTGAACGCGCGGAAAGACGGGAGAACGAGTGGCGAAGTGACCTTCAACGCCACCCCGTGGCGTAGCCGCAACGCGGCGTCATGCGATAGCCCACGGGCGCAGCCCCCCTTGGGATCGACGACGGCGATGCTGTCGTATCCTTCTCGCTGACCGATGGTGCTCCATCGACAATCGCTCCACCACCCACGTGGCACCGCCCGGCCGTGAGGGAACGAACAAGTCTTGAGCGGCAACGAGCCGCCCCGCCGGGCGCAGTCGGCGCGGTTTCCAATGGACCGTCCATGGCTGCTTCCTCTGGGGGTCGTGGAGACGCAGGAGTTTTTGCCGTGAGCGTAACCGAAGACGGCTGATGCAGTCGGAGTTGCTGTTTCCAAGCCAAAAGACGGCGATGCGGCACGCCGGTGGGCGTCGCCCTCCCGGCAATCGCAGCGCGCCGTTTCAATGACGGACGGCCCTGCCTGCCAGATCATCCGGTAGGAACCCTGAGCAAGGCCGTATCGACCGGGGCTGCCCAACCGACCAAGGTCTCCATCTCGGGCGAGCGACGCTCCGGGTCCCGCTCGAGGCATTGCCGAAGCAGCCGCAGCAAGGGCTTGCTGATCCCCCGGCGCCAACGGCGAACATCGGGAACCTGCCATTCGATCCGCTGCTGGCGCAGCTTGCCGAAGCTGCTCTCGGCGGACACCGGCACGCCCGTGATCAGCTCGAACCCGACGCAGCCCAGGCCGAAGTAATCGGCCCGCGCATCCACGCCCCGGCCGAGCATCTGCTCAGGGGCCATGTATTGCGGGCTTCCGACGACCAGGTCGCACAGGATCGAATCGTGGTCGACGACGGGGCGGGCGAGACCGAAGTCGGTGAGCTTGACGGTGCCGTCGCGGTTCACCAGGATATTCGACGGTTTCACGTCGCGGTGGATCACGCCGGCCGCGTGCGCGCAGACGAGTGCCCTGGCCAGTTGGCCGAGGATCTTGCGGCACTCGACCTCGGCCATCCGCCCGTGTCGGGCGATCAGGTCATTGAGCGGTTCGCCGTCGCAAAACTGCATCACGATGAAATAGGTGTGGAAGGCTGCGAAGCGGCCGTGGACGCGCACGATGTTCTCGTGCTGAAGCGATTCGGTCAGGTCGGCTTCCCGCTGGAACTGGGCCAACGCGACCGTGTCGTAGACGAGACGGTGGTTCAGCATTTTCAGCGCCCTGTGGAGACCGGTCGCGGTCTCTTCCGCCTCGTAAACGACGCCCATCCCACCCTTGCCCAGCCGCCGCAGGATGCGGTAGCCTTGCAGTGTCTTCCCGAAGAGCACGTCCCTCCGCTCCCCGCCCAGGCGCGCCGCGATCAGGTTGGTGAGCACGAACGCGAGCGGCGGATACCGGCGGGCCAGTTCATGGAACTCGACCGCCGATAGTACCATCCCCAGCACTTCCGTGACGGCGACGACATCGGCGGTGCGCGGCTCCCGCGCCAAGAGCGCCATCTCCCCCAGAACGGCCCCCGGACCGGCGCGGTTGATGAGGTGCCGAGGGCCGTTCTCGTCACGAGTGCTGATTTCAACCGTCCCTTCGCCAATCACCAATAGGCACTCGCCCGCCTCTCCCTCGCGCATGATCGTCTCACCCGGGGCGAAAGCGACTCGCCGCAAGCGCGACTCGACGAGCCGCACGAGAATGTCGGGCAGCGTGGAAAAGGCGTCGCAATTCGAAAGCGGGCGGATTTCTTCCGCAGCGCGGCAGGGGACCGGATCGAAAGCCTTGCCGTCCGGCTCACTCAGCCTTCGGGGGGAAGGGGGCCAGTCGTCCTCGTCGTCGGCCGCATTCGGCGAGGCCAGCGCGCTCGCGACCAGGCCGTCGATGCCACAGACAGGGCAAGGGCGTGGCGCGTCGGCCAAGGCGCCGGGTGGTTCGGCGGCTTGCCAGACGTGGCCGTTAGGGCAGGACAGGGACTTGCTCATCGACTGACTTCCGAATCCGCGCATTCCGAACAGGAGAAACGTACCCTATGCCGTGGAATGCTTCTAAGCAAGTGGCGCCGTCTCGCCGGATGAAGAACACGTTTTTGTCGGTTTTTTCCGCGACTGGCCACAGGCCGCCGGTGGACGCGGAGCGGGAGGAAATGCTGCTCCGCCGCCGCCGCGACGATTCGAGACCGGAAGTCTCTGCGAGAATTGTCCACTTTTTATCTCCCGATTGCAATGATTTCGCCACGCGGCTACGTTGAATGCACCTTTCGGCGACGTTCGCCTTCGCTCCGAAGGATAGCGGGTCAGAACAACGGAGCGGTCGCCGATTTCTGGGAGGCATTCGCGATCAAGCCCAATCAAACGAGGCCAATGATAAATCCCGAGTGGGACTGTTGTTGCTAAACCATGTGGCATGTGGCTAGAAAATCAATGCCGGCACCAATGCCTCCGAGCCAGGCGACGCGGAGGACGCGGTGGCTGCGGTTCACGGTAAGGACGTTACTTTTGGGCGTACTGGTGGCCGCAGCATTCTTCGCGGGTGTAAGGTGGGGCATGATGATAAAACAAGAGGAAGCTAACCAAACGCGCCTCATCGCCGACTGGCGCCGATCGCATGACGTCGCATCATGGGGGACGCGGCGCGGATCGATACCATGGCGATTTCGCTGGGAGATCGAGTTCCCGAGCGGCCTTGAATTCGGTGAGTATGCAAGTTTTCTAGATCAATTCAAGATCGAACTCGGGGTCGTTCGCTCGCACGGAATGGTAACCTATACATCAGGGTTCACCAGCGCCGCGCCGGGCTCACGCACGGGACCACTCGCGGACGAACATCGCGTTTATTTCTCGTCCGAACCAGGAGAATGGCACGATGCTGACGTGTCCATGCTAAAGGGCGCGGAGGCCCCCATAGGTCCGTTTGTGATGTGGTTCCTTGACGATGATCTAGAGCAACGGCTCCTCGCGATCGAACACCAGTTCGTTAATCAGCAGGGGCCAGGCTACCCAAGTCGCATTCGCAAGACCCGATTCGCGGTTCGCCGCGCCGCATCACAATTCGAGTTGTACGTTGCCGGACAAGAATGGTTTGCGGCCGACTCCGGGTATTGATCATGCATACCAGCCGGCAGATTAGACGACCAAACGAAGACACCCATCTCTGAAAGAGCTTGTGGTGTCAAGGGCCCACCCGGTTATTTGGTTATTTTTTCGCGCGGTATCTTCGCTCGACGCCTGCCGCGTCGTTAAAATGAACTTGGGCTGGGCGGAGGATAGGGCAACGGTTTGGGGAACCGACCCGAGCGCCGACCCAGCGGCCAAGTCCGAAGGGTGGGCGGCCTCGCGCCGCCCACCTTCCTTTCTTGCAATTCCCTTCGGAATTGGCACCAATGCGATAAATCCCCCCTTTCCATTTGAGAAGGGGTTTTGCTTCTCGTCGTTGGCTTCCAGTTTGCCACGGCTGGTGTGGATCACGGTTCGTATCAGCGGGTCCGATCGCAGGCGTTCTTTTCTTAGCGACTGCACCCCAACACATCTCATCGTGACTACGTCTGCCCTACGGGCAGCCGCTCCGCCAGACGTATGACGGCCGGCAGACACGTAAGTTTTCTTGCGACCGTCCCACCATGACGCGCCGTTCCAATCATCTAGACGCCCGCTCCGACGGCGAAGCCGTCGGCGGGTCCATGGGTGTCATCGAACTGACGCGCCAGGTGGGGGTCCCTCGCCCCGAAAGCGAGGGCCGATGCAACCACTCCAGACCCAGCGAACTGGGACCGTATTTCCAAGCTGTGCTCCTCCAGGTCTCAAGTTTTCTTCGATTCATTGTCCTTCGGCGGCCGCCGCTCATGCCGCGTCGGGCTTGCTTTGCGTCGCGGTCTCGACCGCCGCGCGCCACTCCGCGGGGTCGCCCGTCATGTAACGCTGCCCGCGCTTCAACATTTGCCAGATGATCGTCGCCAGACGCCGCATCACCGCCACCCGCGCGATCTTCGAGCCGCGGCGACGCTTGATCCGCTTGTACCACTCACGCATCCAGGCGTCGCGGCGCAACACGTGAGGCGACAGTTGACACAGCAGGAAACGCGCCGTGGCACAGCCTTGCTTCGTGATCGAGCCGAGCCGCTGTTTGGTCTCGCCCGAGTTGCGGCAGCCCGGCGTGAGGCCCCAGTAGTTGGCCAGGCTCCGCGGACGAGGGAAACGCTCGATGGGGCCGATGCTCGCCGCCAAGGCCAAGGCCGCGTAGCCCGCCTTCGTGCCGTAGAGCGTGGCGATCAGCTCGGCGTTGGGGTTCCGCGCGGCGCGCTGTGCGATCCGCGATTCCGCTTCCGCGATCTGTTCGTCGAGACTCGTCCATTGCGCCAA
>DATLQY010001206.1:0-7804 GCA_035534975.1 Pirellulales bacterium | reverse complement strand
CTGACCGGCGAAGAAGTAGAGCGACTTCATCACTTCCTTGGCTAACGCCGCGTCGGCCAGATGCCGCACGGCGGGCTCACGATCGAGCCAATCGTCGCACCGGGCGAACGTGTGTTTCCAGCAGTTGAGCTTCCAATCTTCCTCCGACATTCCAGCGGGAGGGCGGCGCTGCGCCAGATCCCGGCGAAACTTTTCAATATCGACCAACCCCTGAGCGGGGATGCTGCCGGCCAGGCAGGATGTGACAAAGTAAGTTGCGCCGGGTTGGTCCCAATGGGGAAGCCTGCGTTTTCGTCGGATAATCCCGTTCATCGTTTACCGCCGATCGTGGGGCAGGTTTCCAACCTGCCATACGTTCTTTCTTTATGGCAGGTTGGAAACCCGCCCCACGGGTCAGGCACCCGCCATTCACAATAGTGACAATAGTGGATCGGTGGTAGGCTTCGCAAGCTTTTATGGCCCCATGGAAACCTGCCCCACGTTCGAAGCCGACCAGCGCAGCAGGTGCTCGCGGTACGCGGCAACTCGTTCGAGTTGCCTATCGGCGAGGTTCACGGTCTCGCCTGGATCGTCGACGAGATCGAAGAGCTTCGACCGGCCATCCTCAAGCTGGTATATGAACTTCCAGCGGCCGTCGCGCAAACCCAAGAAGCCGAGCGAATAGTCGGTGAAGAACAAGGCCATGCCCGCTCGGCCGGTAAGGAGCGAAACGCCCTGATAGTCCTGCGGTGCAACCAGGCCGAGCAGATCGAGAACCGTCGGCGCCAGGTCGACATGGCTGGCGATGCGGCCGATTCGCCGCGGCCGACGGATCGCGCCGGGGGCCGCGAAGACCAACGGCACACGAACGTTTTCCTCGTAGAGAAACAACGTATGACCGTAGTTCCCCTCGTGCTGGCCGAATGCCTGGCCGTGGTCGCCGACGACGACGATCAGCGTGCGCTCGCTGAGGCCGCGCACGCGAAGCCCGACGAGTAACGAGCCAAGGGCCTGGTCGGCATAGTCGAGAGCGTTGCGGTAACGATCGATCTCCTCGTGTTCGAGAAACGGTCCAGGTTCCGGCGTGTCATAAGGGTGGTGACCGGCCACCGGCATGTACGTGACGAAGAACGGTTGCTGTTTCGGTCCCGCGTCGATCCACTGGAAAATCCTCTCGACCGTGGCCGGCTCGTCGACGCCGAAGCTCGACTCGTGGTTGCCGCCGATGTCGCCCGCGTCGGCGAGCGTTTGATAGCCGCGGTCGCGAACCACCGAATCCATCCCCAAGTACATGAACCGGCCCGAGTGGAAAAGCGCGGTCCGGTAACCCGCCTGCGCCAGCAAGGTGCCCAGCGCCGGGTGCGGCGAGCGGGCGTAGACTTCCGGCGCAGTGTCGAAGGCCGGCCAGGCCGACGAGAGCATGGCGTGCAGCCCTTTGATGCTCTCAGGGTAGACGACATAGGCGTGTTCGGCCAGCAGACCGTCGTCGGCCAGTCGGGTGAGGTTGGGCATCGGATCCTCTGCCGCTCCGTAGGGGCGGAGGTACCCGGCGGCGGCCGATTCGAGCACGACCAACAGTACATTGCGGCCCGCCGCGACACCGCGCAGTGACGAGAGGTCCTCCGCCTGAACCGGACCCAAGGGCGACTCGCGCCAGTCGCCCTCCGCGTCGGCGGGGGCGATCCGCGGAAAGGCGGACAAAACCAGCGCCGCCACGACGTTGCGGTCCAGACCGATGGTTTCGACCCGGGCGGTCGCCAGCGGGCCTAAGGCGACCAACGGCAAGGCGACCAGCGGCAAGGCGGCCAACCCGACGCGACCCCAATTCCGGCTGGTCACGCGGACCAAAAGACGCGGGACGCCCACCGCCGTGGCCGCCAGCGCCGCAACGGCCGCCATGTTCTGACAGGTGAGATAGTGGAAAATCGAATCGGTCAGGGTTCCGCCGACGGCCCGCAGCATGGGCCAGGTCAACCAGGACGAGACGGCGCGGGCAACCGGCACGTTCAGCGCCATGTAGGCCACCAGCGCGGCATAGATCCCCCAGTTCAAGGCCGCACGGCGCGACAACCGGTCGAACACCGCGAACACCAACACGAGCGCAAGATCCTGCCAGAGGAAGGCGAGCGGCACCCAAACTGACGATGCGAGATCGCGGCCCCAGAGCACGATCAGTTTGCCCAAAGTGAACACCGCGAATAGACCAACGGCCCTCATCGTTCCATCAGATTCAATCGTTTGAGCAAGAGTAGTGATACGATCGTGCTCGTCCCACGGCGGCGCCAAAGCCAGTCATGGACAATTAGCCTGGTCGCCGGCGGCTGGGCGTAAAGCGCCTCGCGGTTACCGACATAGGCCAATGGAATGATCACCAGGTCGTACCCCACGTGCCGCGAGGGGTCGTACCAGGCATGAACGGTTTCGATCCGTCGGTCGACGAAAGCACGGGCAATACGCAGATTCCGGGCGTTGGCATCGATCACGACCAGTTCCGCCTCAGGCAACACCTGTTGCGCCACGAGCGCCGTCCGCGGAAACAGCCCGCCACCAATGATCGCCACGCGCCGAACAGGTCCGATCCGCCCACGCAAACGGCCAACGGCGCGCGCATGCCGCGCGACGACGAAGCGTTGCAGCCAAGGTGAACGCAGCACGAGGCACTCCAGCCGATCGAGACGCTTGGCATCGAGTGAAAACGTCTCGAGCCAACGAAGCACCGCGGGCCAGCGGCTGGCCTGCGCTCCTGCTTCGATGCGCTCGGGGAGCCGGCGCCAATGACGGCCTGGGCTGGCGTGGTGCTCGGCATGGTAACCGTCGTTGAAGAACAGCAGGTTGTAGAGCCGGCCGTAATGGCTCGTGGTGCCATCCTTGTGCTCGAAGTGGCCATGCAACGCACATACGGCCAGCCCGGCAACGTAGCCCGGCAGATAAACTGTCAGCCAGAATGACGGCGCGACCGCCAGCATTGCACCCCACACGACGAGCACGAGCAGTGTTTCGGCAACCAGGAGCGGGTGCAACTCCAGCCTTGGCGCGCAGCCGGCATGGTGGGCCAGATGCCGCTGACGCCAAAGTGATTGAGGAATGCCGAGCAGGGCTGACAGGTAGAGCGAGAAGAGAATGTTGACCGCGGGGCGGCGGAAAAAGGGCCGATGGATGAAGTTGTGCGAAATCGTGTTCGAGTTCCACCACAGTCCCAGGGCCAACGTCGCCGCCGTCGGCACGAGGCACACGATCGCGCCATGGACACCGGCCAACAGGACGAAAAGCCCATCGCCGTCCCGTGCGCTTCCTCCTCGCAGGCGGGTCACCGTGGTACTCATGACGTTGATTTCGTCCCCTTGACCTGAATCAGACTCTCGACCGACGTGCTTTTCCATTCGCCGTCGATCGCCCGCACGCGCCAGACGTACTCTTTGCCCGCTTTGAGCTTCAACTTGGGCGACCACATCGTCAGTTCCTTGCCGGGCGAGACGGGCTCGCTGGTTTCGCCCACTTCGCCCTCGCGCTCGCTGATCTCGAAGACGTATTTGGCCTGTGCATGCGCTTCACCGCGAACATTGCGGATTCTCATCTCGACCGAGCCGGCGGGCGCGACGCCGCCATCACGTGGAGAAACCGCGAGCGGGATCTCCGCCAATGCCTTGACTGGTTCGTAATCGCCGTCACGCAGGTCGAATAGGCCCGCAGCCACCGGGTACGGGATCGGCGCATTCAGTTCGTCGCCGAACTTGCGGACTTTGCCCAATTCGGTGTGGCGTTGGCCGAAGGCGATGCACTTACCCGTGCCCGCCGACTTCTCCAGGTCCTTCCATTCGATTCGGCAGACGCCCTGTTTGCCGTCGGCCAACGAGTAGTGGAGACAGCCGCGTTTCGGCTCGTAGTAACGAAACTGGCTGTCGTGGTCCGCCAACTCGAACCAGCCCCAAATTTGAACGCGCTCGGGCTTTTGCGCGTTGGGCTCGAAGACCACCCGTTCGATGACACCGTAGATGCCCACCGGGTCGCTGGCTTGCGCTGCGGCGCCGCCGATCAACAGCAGACTCGTTGCCAGAATTACGATGCGTTTCATGTTCAACCTCCTGAAAACGTGTGGGTCATGGGAAATCAGCCTGTTCCTATTGGCAGATTAGCCGTCCGCGGACTAAAATAATAATTGTTTTTCGTTGGCGAGATCATCTTTATCGTTGTATGTGTGTACGGCGGTTGGCGTTGCTGGGCCGGCGCTCGCCCCGACCCGCTTCGTGGGTACCCCAGAGCTTGTCCCACCCTACTTGTCTGACGCCTGCCCACTTTCTCCTTTCAACTTTCTCCTTCTGCTACTTAACTTATGGACTATCCCTCACTCTCCACCGACCAGGTGGCCGCGTTCGTCGAGCTGGCCCGGCAGGGGAGCTTGCGCCGCGCGGCGGATACGTTGCACATCACCGAACAGGGCTTGCGCAATCGCCTGCTGGCGCTGGAACGACGTCTAAGGGTCGAGCTCTATCGCAAGCGGCGCGGCCAAAGGCGTTCTGCGCAGATCACGGAACAGGGCCTGCAGTTCCTGCCGCACGCGGCGGCGTTCCTCGAACGGGCCGGCGAGTTGTGCGACCTGTTCTCCGGACCGACCGTGCGCGAAATTCACGTGGCCGCCAGCCAGTACCTGACGCAGTACCTGTTGATCGACGCGGTACGGCGGTTCCATGCGGCCTTCCCGCAAATCCACGTGCGGCTCAGTACCCGCACCGAGCAGGAGATCGAGGAGGCGCTCTTGGGTCACGCCGACGTGACGATTGGCGTGGCGGCGCCCTATGAACCCTCGCCCGAATTGGAATACGCCCACTTGTTCTCGATGGGCTGGAGCCTGATCACGCCGCGGCGGCACAAGCTGTTGTCGCCTACCCAGGTGCGGTTACGCGACCTGGTCGACCAACCGCTGATCTTGTTCGAGCGAGGCAGCACCGGACGCCAGCACGTGATCGACGCCTTCCACGAGCAGGAGCTTTCGCCGCGCGTCGACATGGAAATGACCAACACGGAGATCATCGTGCGGATGGTCGAGGCCGGGCTGGGGGTGTCGATCGTGCCGCTTCTCCCGTCCGGCGCGGTGACCCGCGGCCGGCGCGTCGGCATCCGATCGTTGGGCCGGCAGATCCGGCCGATTCAATCGGGTATTCTCACCCGGCGAGGTGAACGGCTGCCCGACGCGGGCGACAAGTTCATCGAATTCGTGCGCGGCACCGTCGCGAAAGATTGACCCGGACAGACCGATTTTTGGTATACTATACGGGGTCAACGGCCTACCCCAAAACTCCTGCCATTCCGCCCTCCGATCCGGTGGTTCCTTTAACATGGCTGATTTGCTCCCAAGCGCATGTCCAACGGAAACAACGCTCTCGCGTCGGCGACTGGTGCAGCTCGGCTCGCTGGGCTGTCTTGGACTCAGCTTGCCGAGTTTGCTCCAGGCGCGAGCCGCGCAGTCCGCCGAGGGGAATGTCCAGCCCAAGGCACGCATCAAGTCATGCATCGTGATCTTCTATTTCGGCGGTCCGAGCCACATCGACACGTTCGATATGAAGCCCCACGCGCCGGCCGAGGTGCGGGGCGAGTTCAAGTCCATCGCCACCAGCGTGCCGGGCTTGACGATCTGCGAGCACTTGCCCCGGACGTCGCGGATCATGCACAAGCTGGCGCTGGTGCGCAGCATGCACCATGAAATGCGGCTGCACGACGCGGCCTGTGTGCATACGCTTACCGGGCGGCCTCCGGCCCGTGGCGACGGCGAGAACTTCGTTCCTCCCGACGAAGCGACGTTATTTCCGTCGCTGGGCGCCTCACTGACTTACCTGCGTCGCGACCAGCGCTTGGCCGTGGTCAACGCCGCTCTGCCCTACGTGTTCCGCAACGTGGTGCCCACGCCGTGCCAGACGGGCGGTTTCCTCGGCTCGGCGTTTAACCCCTTCCAGATCAACGGCGATCCGGAAACGATGGGCTACCAGGCCGACTCGCTGGCGTTGCCGTCCGACTTGCCGCTGGCGCGGGTCGCCGGGCGGACGGAGCTACTGCGCCGGCTCGACGCCAGCGCGGATGTGGCACAAGGCGCCGCTTCCCGTCGGCTTCGCGAACACTACCAAAAAGCGTTCGACCTGCTCGGCTCGGAAGCCGTGCGCCGCGCCTTGGATATCGAACGGGAAGACCCGCTCACGCGCGATCGCTACGGCCGTGTATCGGGCATGAGTGGAGCGCCGGGCGCCACCAACGGGGCGCAGCTCGGCTTTGGCCGCAACCTGCGCGGGCAGAACCTGCTGCTTGCGCGGCGACTGGTCGAAGCCGGCGTACCGTTCGTCAACGTCTACGATTTTCGCCAGCAAGGGCAGAATTGGGACGCTCATTCACAGAACTTCGTCCAACACAAAGACCACTTGCTTCCTTTGTGCGATCAACCGCTCGCGGCGCTGATCGAAGACCTCAATGAACGAGGATTGCTCGACACGACGTTGGTCGTGGCCTTGGGCGAATTCGGCCGGACGCCCAAGATCAACAAGGACGCCGGCCGCGACCACTGGCCCGATTGCTACACCGCGGTGGTGGCGGGCGGCGGCGTGAGGGGCGGTTTCGTGTACGGCTCGAGCGACAAGCTTGGCGCCTACCCCGCCTCCGATCCGGTCAGCCCCGGCGATTTGGCGGCCACGATCTTCACTGCCTTCGGAATCGACCCCGCGACTGAAATCCGCGATACGCTTGGCCGTCCCTACCGGATAGCCGAGGGCCGTCCCATCACCGAGTTGTTCGCCGGCGCGATTTAGCGTGGGACTGGCTCGCGCAGCGAGGGCAGGCCCACGATTGGCAGACGATTACGGGCAGGCAGACCCGCTTCGTGGGTTTCCCTCCCAAGGCGAGTTGGTCTTGTGGGGCAGGTTTCCAACCTGCCATACCTTCTTTGGCGACTGCGGAGACGTATGCCTTTTTTTCAGACGGGAGCCGCTCAACTATTTCTTCATGCCATGCTGAGCTTTTGGCAGGATGGAAACCTGCGGAAAAGCTCGACTTCGGCCCGTCGGCGTGCCGATGAATGCAAGGATACGGGCAACCGACGATCCAAGGGGATGGGGTCCCCCACGAAACCGCCCTTGATCGGGCTGATGACTCCTACCGCGGTATAATCGCTGTGGTAGGGGTTTGCGCTAAGCCCCCGCACACTGCGGGGTTTTTTATGCGCCAGCTTGTCATTGCCGCTGCCATCGTCGCATTGACGACCGACCGTTCCCAGTCCTGCCGTCTTGCGCAGGCACAGCAGCCTGCCCCGATGCAAAGCCCCGCCGCTGAGCAGGGCGAGCCCGAGGAGATCCAGGCCGAGGCCGAAACGCCCCTGCGTATTACGCCTGAAGAAACGCGGCCAGCCGTGGAAGCCTACAAGCTCCTGTACTACGACAACGACTTCAGCTATTGGAACGATCCATCGAACACCGAGTTCTACTTGGGCGACCTTTTCAAACAGTGGCACGTCGGTCCTCGTCGCCGCGGCATGCTTGCCCTGGGCGGCGAATACCGCTTGCGCGACCAACACGAGTTCAATCTGCGGGGCCGCAATCTCTCCGGGCAAAGCGACGACTTCTTGCTCGAGCGCACCCGATTCTACGGCAATCTGAAGCTGGACGACGGACTGCGACTGTACGGGGAGGGGCTCGACTCAGCCACCTCGTTCCAACGGCACACGCCGCTGGCAAGCGAGGACAACGGCGTGGAGGCATTGAACCTGTTCGCCGACCTGCGGCTGATGGAGGCCGAACGGGGCGAGCTTTGGGGGCGAGTAGGCCGCCAGGAACTGGCCTACGGCAACTAT
>DATLQY010001205.1:0-4729 GCA_035534975.1 Pirellulales bacterium | reverse complement strand
GGCCGACGCCCGCGGGGTGTCGATGAACGGGCATGCCAGGCAAATCGCGATCAGAGTGCGCAGAACGGATGCGGTGCGCGTCGGACGGGGTGGGACAAGCAGTTTCAAGTCATGCACTCCTTGATGGGGGGCGAATGGCGGGCCGCTCGCGCCAGGACGAGTCCGAAAACTCCTCGGGCGCGGCGGAAATCGCGGACAGCTCTTACTTCAGGATACCTTCCGAAGCGGCCGGCGCAAACCGCCCATGCGGCATGCGGCAAATGATGTAGGGCGGGACAAGCTCGCCATAGGCGAGCGCCGGCCCACCAATTTTGCTGGTGGGAATGGTCGGCCGGCGCCCACCATCCCGCTGCGTGGGTATCCCGAGACTTGTCGCATCCAACCGCCTGACAGGATACCCAACGCGACGGATGGTGGGCCGGCGCCCGCTCCGCGGTCTTGTCCCACCCTACGGCCTGACTTCCGAAGCGGCCGGCGCAAACCGCCCATGCGGCATGCCGCGAATCCTGGGGTGGCGGGGCACCCGCGCAGCGGGTCGGCTCGCCTTGGGCGAGCGCCGACCAAATCCTTTCCCATTGGCGTGCGAGCGTTCTTCAAGCTATATACCATCGTAGCCGGAATTTCGTCTTTCCAGGGTGCCTGATGACCAGCCTCGCCGTCTGCGGCGCAATCCTATTCGAGGGAATCTCGACGTCCGTGGCCTTGGCCGCAGTGGCGGCGCTCGGATACCTCGTGGGACTGCGCTCACGTCACCAGGCCAAGGTGAACCACATCGAGCGCGAGATTGATCGCCAATTGCAATGCGAGCTCGAAAGCTCACGTCAATTGGAAAAGATCACCGACGGCGTACTTACGGCGACTCGCGAGGCGTTGCGGCAATCAGGCCGGCTTCGCGAGGCCGGCCACGCGCGGTTCGCCCCTCATGCGGCGTCGACTCTCATGGAAACAGGTAAGTCAAGCCCGTGCTGATGCCCAGTTGCGACAAGGCGCCGCGGAAACTGATTGGGACCGGTCCCAAGGTGCGTGGCGCGCAACTGCCGGGACGGTACCAACCCAGGGCATAGACGCATTCCAAGGGCGGTTCGACGCCCATCTTGTAGGGCAGCGCGACCACGCTCACGAAGAAGTGGGCCCCGCTGAAAAACGGCTGGATGACCGGCCCAAAGGTATGACCGTAGCGTTCCATCTGCGGCTGCTCGAAGTAAAGCGGCTTGTGGCACAAGGCCGAAGCCTTCCACGTGAAGTCGGTCGTCGCGAAGTTGCGCGGTTCGTACGGGTCGCCCCCCAAGGGGCATTCCTGCGGAAAATTGCCAGGCTCCGGGTCGATTTTGTTGGTGATTTCGTCGATCGGCTTCAGGTCTTTCACAGTCGGACACTTGGGCTCTGGAGTCGTCGGCCCCATCGCGAATTCGTCGCCAAAGGATGAATCGGGGCCATCGTCGTCAATTTCAGTCGGCTGCACCGGGCGTCGACTACGCAGCGCAGGCAGCTCATTGGACGAATCGTCCGAGGGCGCGTCGTCGGCTTCTGGTTCGTCGTCCGACGCGATCGGCACCAACTCACCCTCGTCGTCGACGGCCAACAACCGCAGCTTTGGCGACGGTTCGTCGCCGAGAATGGGGTTTTCGCTGGGCTTCTCTTTGACGGGTGCCGTGGCGCTGGTGAGCACGATCATCGACGGGCCAGTCGGTTCGTCGCCGAAATCGGCGCGCTTGACCGCGCTCGACGGCAATCCGGCGGCTGGACGGGCCTTGCGCCACTTGAGTTGGTTCGGCGGCGCGGCCTTTTCGCCACGCGTGGCGACGACCGGCTCGCGGTCTTTGCGCGCCTTGGACCATTGCGGCAGGTCGCCATCGGCCCGCGCAATCGGCGGCGCGATCAGGGCCACGCCGGTTAGTACGATCAGAGCAAGGCCCGCGGTGCCGCGCTTACTGCCGGGCTTTGATCCCTTAGGGGGCGTCGCCCAGCGCGTGCTCCGCACTGTAGTTTGGTGCTTCCTGCGTAATGGCGATGTCATGAGGGTGGCTCTCCCGCACGCTGGCCGGTGAAACTTGGATGAATCGCGCTTCGCCGCGCAGCTCATCGATATTGCGCGTGCCGCAATATCCCATACCAGCCCGCAATCCGCCCACGAGCTGGTACACGAACGTGCTCAAGGGTCCTCGAAAGGGGACTCTCCCTTCGACGCCCTCGGGCACCAACTTGTCGGTCCCGCGTTCGCCGCCGCGCTGGCGGTAGCGTTCGCTCGATCCCTTGACCATGGCTCCCATGGAGCCCATTCCCCTGTAGAGTTTGTAGGTTCGTCCCTGGTAGAGAATCTGTTCGCCGGGGCTTTCGAGCATGCCGGCGAACAGGCCGCCGATCATTACGCACGAGGCCCCCGCGGCGATGGCCTTGGTCAAATCTCCCGAGTATCGAATTCCCCCGTCGGCAATGATGGGCGTGGAACTGGCGGCCGCCGCTTTGGCCGCCTGGTGGATGGCCGTGATTTGCGGCACTCCGACCCCCGAAATGACGCGCGTCGTGCAGATCGAGCCCGGCCCAATCCCCACCTTGACGGCGTCGGCGCCCGATTTGATCAAGTCGGCGCATCCTTCCTGGGTCGCCACGTTGCCGGCCACCACATCGATGTCCCAGCGTTTCTTGATTTGTCTGACCGTCTCCATCACGTTGGCCGAATGGCCGTGGGCGCTATCGACCACGAGCACGTCGACCCCTTTGGCGAGCAGACTTTCAGCCCGCTCGTACTCGTGAATTCCGACCGCCGCTCCCACTCGCAGCCTCCCTTGCCTGTCTTTACAGGCATTGGGAAACCGCCGCATCTTATCGATGTCCTTGATCGTGATCAGGCCGGTCAGTTTGTTATTTTCGTCAACCAGCAAAAGTTTCTCGACCTTATTTACCATCAAAATCTTCTCAGCTTCCTCAAGCGTCACATTCCCCGTAGCCGTCACAAGGTGCTCGCGGGTCATGACCTCCGAGATCGGCAGGTCGGTTCTCTCCAAAAACCGCAGGTCGCGTCGGGTAAGAATGCCGGCCAGCTTTCCGCCGGACAACGTGATCGGCAGCCCGGAGACGTTGTGCTGGGCCATGATCTCTCGCGCGCGGCTGACAGTGGCGTCGGGCGGAAGCGTTACGGGGTCGAAAATGATGCCATTGGCGCTGCGTTTGACCTTGTCGACCTCGTCGGTTTGGGCCTCGATCGACATGTTTTTGTGCATCACTCCCAGGCCGCCTTCCTGGGCCAGGGCGATGGCCATATTGCTCTCGGTCACGGTGTCCATCGGCGAGCTGAGCATGGGGATGTTGAGTCTGATCCGCCGGGTCAATTGGGTCGAGATGTCGCACTCGGCCGGCACGACGTCGCTATAGCGTGGTTCGAGCAGGACGTCGTCGAAAGTGATCCCGTGATAGCGAAGCTTGTCGTCCATTGCGGAGTTCCCGGTTCCGGTGTGGGGAAACCCCATATTATGGCGAAGCAGGAGCGGATTGGCTAGGAGCGGAGCAGTGCCCAATCACTGAGCCGACCTGGCGAACTACCCTATGGGGGTCATTCTCCGTACACTTCCGTCAGGGCCTGATGGCTTTCGTGGTGGTGAATCGAATGCCGACGACGCGAGAAATCGACAATCCGCCCGGTGACCCATACCGGTCAACCGAAGGAGTTGAGTCGAATGCCACGACGAAGGGACGTCATCCGCGGTCGTGGATCGTGCGGCACGTGGTGGGTTGGTCGTCGCTTGCGATTGGCGTGACGGGCTTGGTACTGCCGATCTTGCCCGGCTGGCCGTTCATCGCATGGGGGGTCGTGACGCTGGCCCCCGATATTCCCGTCTTCGCTCGATTGCTCGACCTGGTCGAACGCAAGGTGCCGCGGCTACGGCCTCTCATCGAGCGCGTGCGCGGCGATGCTCCGCGTGGTCAGGAATAGGACGTTCGTAGGGTGGGACAAGACCGCGGAGCGGGCGCCGGCCCACCATTGCCACGAGCAAAACGCAAAGTTGGTGGGCCGGGAGACCCGCTGCGCGGGTGCCCCTCCTATGGCGAGCCGACCCGCTGCGCGGGTGCCCCGCCACCCTACATCCTAGAACTCGTCGCCGGCGCGCAGCCAAGGCGTGATGGTCGGCTCGTAGGCGCAAATCTCGGCCGGCTGAAAATAAAGGGAGATTTCGCGCGCGGCGGCCTCGGGTCCGTCGGAGGCGTGGACCAGGTTCATCTGCCGGCTCGAGCTCAGGTCGCCGCGGATCGTGCCGGCGGCGGCCTTCAGCCCGCTGGTAGCTCCAAGCATTTCGCGCACCACACGAACCACCTCCAGACCCTCGATGATCGCCGCCACCACCGGCCCACCCGTGATGAAGCTCTCCAAGGCCGGATAGAACGGCTTGTTGACGTGTTCGGCGTAATGCTTCTTGGAAAGCTCGGGCGTGACCCGCATCATTTTCATTGCGATGACGTTCAAGCCCTTCTCTTCGAACCGGCCCAAGACTCGTCCCACCAGCCGTCGTTGGACACAGTCGGGCTTGAACAGGATCAACGTGCGCTCCATGAACCAAAACCTCCTCGCCGCGAATGCCAAAGGCCCCGATTCTATACTTCACGCGGCCGGAAATGAGATATTTTGTCGCGAGAAAGTGGTGGCTGGTGGCAGAGCCTAAGCGATGCCCCGGCTCGTGGGGCAGGTTTCCAACCTGCCATACAACTTTTGCTATGGCAGGTTGGAAACCTGCCC
>DATLQY010001204.1:0-3986 GCA_035534975.1 Pirellulales bacterium | reverse complement strand
TGAATGCGGTGGATGTCGCCCCACGCGACGCGCCAGTCGCCATAGGCCGAGCGGAGTGCCGTCGCCGCTCGAACCAGGGCCTTGAACCGCTGCGGCACGTCGAGAACGAACTGCGGCTTGAGCTGCTCGCCAGGGTACGAGCTTCCGTACATTTCCTCGTACCAAGCGACGCAGAGCGTGGCCGCCGTCGAATCGACCGTCGTGTGGCAGTTCCACGCCATGAGGTGGTCAAGGTACGGGGCCGCCTGAGCGGCCAACGCCGGATCGGTCCGTTTCAATTCGTCCAGCATCCTGGCGTAGCCGGGCAGTTCGGTCTGGGCCCAGTAGTTCGTCGTGTCGAACGCCGCGACTCGTAGCTCGTCGAACGTCAAGTCGCGCATCTCGCGGAGCAATTGCCGCGAGATCTTCGCGCGACGCTTGTCGTCGTCCTTGTCTTCGACCATGTACACGGGAAAATCCTCGCGCCGCGGGTTACCGTCGTCGCTGGTCGTGTAGGGGGTCGAGTTGCAATTCTGAACGAAGCCCGCGGGCGGGTTAAGGACCTGCGGCAGCTCGTCGATTTCGTGATAACCTTGCCACTCGGTCCGTGGGTCGCTGCCGTCCACCGGCTTGCTCCAGTCGAATCGAGGATCGCGGCGAGGGATGGCGCCATTGTAGAGAAAGAAGATGTTCCCTTCACGGTCGGCGTACGTCGCGTTCATCAGTGGTAGATTAAGCCCGGCCATTCCGGCCTTGAAGTCGGCAAAGTTCCTGGCCCGCATGAGCCGTTCCATCTGGACCAGCAATTGCGAATCGTCAAGCCGGCCGATCCGCGCGGCAAGGTGGTGTTGGGCGCCCTCTCTGGCAACGATCGGGCCGTGGTGCGTCTTGCGGAACGTGTAGTTCTTTGACTTGGGACCGCCGGCCGCTCTTACCTTGATCGTTTCCGTCCACTCGACCGCCTTGCGGTAACCCTCGCCGTAGCGGTAATTCAAGGGCTCCTGAGGGTCGTCGAACGTCTCGCGCCAAACGTCCGCGATGTCCGGCTCGTTGGTCGTAAAGCTCCAACCGCAGTGCTCGTTGTGACCCATCGTCAATAAAGGGCTGCCGAAGAACGTGGCCCCGGAAAAATTCCAACCCTCGCCGCTACGGAGGTGGGCCTCGTACATTTGGCCGAAACCGAACCAAGGCTGGTGGGGATTGGCCAGCAACATCGCGTTCTTCGAACGGGTCCGTGAGGGCCCAATCGCCCAGGCGTTCGAGCCTGTGGCGGCGGCGATGTTCGGGTTCATACGGGGCATGTAGTTCGAATGCAGCCGCGTGTAGCGAAACGTCAGCTCAAGCAACACGTGACGACCGCAGGCCAGCACCTGCCAAGGCTCGAAGCGGGCAATCAATCTCGGCCGCACGCGCGGATGGGTTTCCAGGTAATAATTCAACCCGGCGACATAGGCTTCGCAGAGCGACCTGATACCGGGCGGCAATTGCCGGTAATCGGATTGCGATTTGGGTACGATTTCGAACGCACGGTTCAAAAGGTCGGAATTGATCCCTTGCGGTCCGTAGGCCTCTGCATAGCGGCCAACGCTGAGCAGATAGGTGTCTTCAACCTGCCAGAAATTGTCTTCAGCCTGAGCGTAGGCGAATCCGAAAACCGTCGATTCATCGTCATTGCCGTCGATGTGAGGCACGCCGAACGAGTCGCGATAAATGATCACGTCGGACGCCAGTCGCGATGCTTCGATTTGCCGCGGCGGCCCATCACCCCCCCGCACGTCCAGCGTCAACACAAGCGCGGCGGCGAGGAACATCGTCCAGCGCGCGAACTGTCGGGGGCAAACTCGCATCAAGCGTTGGTTGGTAATGATTCCCATGGTAATTCGACTATTTTGCGACGGGCGCGGCTTGTTCGGCGGGCTTTTCGGCTGGTTTTTCAACTGCGGCCGCGGGGGCCGCGGGAGGCGGCGCCGGGAAGGCGTCGGCCCAGGCGGCTACGGCTTTCCAGACCTTGAGTGAATCGCTGTGGCTGCCCGTGGCCAACATCTGGCCATTTGGCGAGAATGCCACGCCCCAAACCGTGCTCTTGAATCCGTCCAGGGTGAAAGTGGCCTGCTTCGTATCGAGGTTCCATACCTTCACCGTACGGTCATGGCTCGCGGTGGCGAGCGTCTTGCCGTCGGCGGCGACACGCATCGCACTGATCCAATTGTGGTGGCCCGCCAGCGCGGCAATTTCCTTTCCCTCGGCCGGGTTCCAGAGCTTGACCGTGCGGTCGTAACTGCCGGTGGCCGGTGTCTTACCGTCGAGCACGAAAGCCACGGCCGAGACCGTGTCGGAATGGCCTTCGAGTTTCTTGAGAGGGTCGGGAGCGGCGGGGTTCCAAAGCATCGCCGTTTTATCGCCGCTACCGGAGAGGATCTGTTGCCCATCGGCCGAGAACACAACACTCGTAACCGCGCCGGTGTGCCCCTTGAGCGTCAGCTTTTCCGCCGGAGGAACCGCGGCCAGGTTCCAAAGCTTGATGGTCGTATCTTCGCTTGCTGTCGCCAAGGTCTGGCCGTCGGGAGAAAAGGCAACCGCCATGATCCAATGCTTGTGTGCCGGCCAGGAGGCCTTTTCCTTGGCGCCGGGCACATCCCAAAGCTTGAGGGTTCCGTCATAGCCGGCTGTCGCCAGGGTTTGGCCGTCGGGCGAGAACGCGACCGCCCAAACGATCGTGCCGTGGCCCGCCAACGCCGCCTTTTGCTGACCCGTTGCCAGATCCCAAAGCATGACGTCGCCCGGGCGATAGAGCAGGCTCTCGCCCCCGGAAGTGGCCAACGTATTTCCGTCAGGCGAGAAAACCAGGGCCGTGACCCAGCGGCTGTGGGTATTGATCGCGGCCGGAGCGGGTGGGGTTGCCGGCGCCGGCTGCTGGGCCGCGGCGTACCGGGCGGCCGAGACTGCTGACGACGCCAAAACAATGAGGATGACGCGGCGGATGGCTGGTGATAGCGAGACTTGGATCATGGGAGTCTTCCCCTGGGAGCGATGGATGGCGACATGTATCGTTAAAGCTTGCGCAATTATTATAATACACGACCGCCGCCAGCGCCACCTTATTTTTCAGCCAACCACTTAACGGCAACGATTCCGCAACCCCCTGTCGGGAACGACCTCCGTGGCGTTGGGCCACGGCGGGCGCGACGTCGGCTCAATGCCCACGGAATCCCGGCGCGCCTGGAGCGGGCGTTCCCCACGAAGTAGGACTTGTGGCGCGGGCCAATGAATCTAAAATGGGCCATTGAAACCCGTTTTCACGCAATCGCTTTCACGCAACCACGTGACCGTCAAAGGAGTTAAACACCATGTCAGGACCGATTGTCCGTTCCGGCCCCAGCCCCGAATTCACGAAGAACTGGGACAGCGTCTTCAGCAAGAAACCGGTCAAGTCAACCGCCAAAACGACTGCCGCGAAAACCGTAAGGAAGAAAAAGAAGAAAAAGTAACCATGACGCAAATGTGAATCGAAGTGTCGGGCAAGTGCCAAGGCGCGGCCTAGGGCTTAGCGCGGCTCGGCGAAACCTGGCGGATGTGGTCGCTCGTGAGTCGGCGCGAGTTCTGCGTGCGCCGTTCGTCGGACAACTGCCGCAAGAACTCGCGTGAGGCCCGGTCGAGGACGATGATCTCGCTCCTGGATTGCGGATCGGTCAGCGGCCGAACGATGCAGATCACCTCCGCACCTTCTCCGTTGGCTCGGATTTCGGCCAGGGCCGCCTCCTCAGCGGGGGTCAGCGGCGCGTTGCCACGCTCGCTGTCCGCCCTCGCTCCGTCGTCGCTGGTGCGAAGCAATGCCTCGGATGACGGCTGGCTGTGCGGCGCCGGCATGTGGTCGGGCATCGGCGATGGTTCCCGTGTGGCAACGACGGAATTACCGTTGCCCGGATCGACCTCCTCGAGGCACATCTCGGCCAGGCCCATTCGATCGAGCTCAGCGTGGATCGCGCCCAATGCCCGATACATGCCGT
>DATLQY010001203.1:0-3383 GCA_035534975.1 Pirellulales bacterium | reverse complement strand
TCGACCTTCATGCAACGCAGCTACGATCAGCTCTTTCAGGAAATCGCCTTGCAGGATCTGCCGGTCACGCTGTGCATGGACCGTGCCGGGCTGACGGGTCCCGACGGACCGACGCACCACGGCGCATTCGACACGGTCTATGTGCGCTCGTTGCCCAATTTCACGATCATGGCGCCGGGCGATGCGAACGACGTGCAGCCGATGCTCGATTTCGCGCTTTCGCACGCCGGGCCCACGTCGATCCGCTATCCCAAGGCCCAGGTCGAACGGATCGAGCGACCGCTCCAGCCCGTCGAGCGAGGCCGCGCCGAAGTGCTCCAATGGGGCCGCGACGGCATGTTGATCGCATACGGCACCTTGTTGGGGGCCTGCCATCGCGCCGCCGAACGGCTGCGAGGCGAAGGGCTCGACGTGGGCCTGATCAACGCCCGCTTCGTCAAGCCGCTCGACGAGCAAACCATTCTGCGGGCGATCGCCGAGAGCGGCTTCGTGCTCACGGTCGAGGAAGGAACGCTGACCGGCGGTTTCGGCAGCGCCGTGCTCGAAGCGGCCAACACCGCGCGCCTCGACCTTCGGCGAGTCGCGCGGATGGGATTTCCCGATCGGTTCGTCGAGCACGCCGAGCGGGACGAACAGTTGCGCGACCTGGGCTTGGACGACGCCGGAATTTACCGGCAGGCGCGGAGCATGATCGAAGGGGCAGTCGTTGGTCCTTCGTCAATGGTCATGGATCGTGGATTATCGCTGGTCATTCAGGAGTAGGGTCATTGAATGACAAGTGGCATCCTTCATCCCTCATCGTTTCGAAGAATTCCCGCGCCGGCGGCGTACGCCGTCATGCTCGTGGCGGCGGTCTTGCTGTTTCTGATCATTGACCATTTTGGCAAGTTGCTGGTGGCCCCGGCCGCGGCGAACGCCGGCGAATTCGCACTCACGGCGGAACGAACGAGCGGCCTCCAAGCCCCGCCGGTCAAGCCCGCTCGGCACGACGCTTTGGCCCAGGTGCTCGTGGCGATGACGGCGATCATCGTCGCGGGACGGCTGTTGAGCCGGCTGTTCCGGCGGTTTGGCCAGCCACCGGTCGTGGGCGAGGTGCTGGCGGGCATCATGTTGGGACCGTCGCTGTTGGGTCGCGTGTCGCCGGAAGCCATGAACCTGCTGTTGCCGGCGGCCGCGGCGCCCTACCTGGCCGTCGTCGCCCAGTTGGGCGTGATCCTGTACATGTTTCTCGTCGGTTTGGAACTGAACTGGGAATTACTGCGCCGGCGGGCGGGCGCCGCGGTGGCGATCTCGCACGCCAGCATCGTCGTTCCGTTCCTGCTGGGGGCGGGCCTGGCGCTGGTGATTTATCCGCGTCTGTCGCACGCTGACGTGAAGTTCACCAGCTTCGCCCTGTTTCTCGGCGTGGCAATGGCGATCACCGCGTTCCCCGTGCTGGCCCGCATCTTGACCGATCGGCGGATGACGACCAGCGACCTGGGCGTGATGGCAATGTCCTGCGCGGCGACCGACGACGTCACCGCCTGGTGTCTCCTGGCGTTGGTGGTCGGCGTGGCCCAAGCGCACTTGGGATGGGTCATCGTGGTCATCGCTTTGACGGTGCTGTACATCGTGTTGATGTTCCTGGTCGTCAGGCCACTCGCCGCGTCTCTGGTCCGGCGCTATGAAACGACGGGGCTGACCCCGCAAGCCACCGGCAACCTGTTCGTGGCGGTGTTGCTCTCGGCCCTGGCCACCGAATGGATCGGCATCCACGCCATTTTCGGCGCGTTCCTGCTGGGAGTGGTGGTGCCGCACGACAGCCGCGTTGCGCGCGAGTTGGCGCACAAGTTGACGGATCTTGTCACGATGCTGCTCTTGCCCGCCTTCTTTGCCTACACCGGAATGCGTACGCGGATCGACCTGGTGACGGGTCTCGAATCGTGGCTGATTTGCGGTTTGATCATCGTCGTGGCAACGCTCGGCAAGTTCGGCGGCACCCTCGTCGCCGCGAGGCTGAAGGGACTTGGCTGGCGCGATTCGGCGGCCTTGGGGACGTTGATGAACACGCGCGGCTTGATGGAGCTGGTGGTCTTGAATATCGCCCTCGATTTGGGCATCGTCTCGCCCGCCTTGTTCGCGATGATGGTATTGATGGCCTTGGCCACGACGGTCGCGACCTCGCCGGTACTTTCGTGGCTCGTGCCGTGGCGCGGAGAGAGTCCGCATGAAACGCCGACCACCGCGCCGCTCCTCAGGCTGGAGACCCTGCTGTCCAAAATCGACGACAGGATGGTTCACCCATCGAGCCGGATCCACGAGAACGGCGACGAGCTGGTCATTCAGGCAACCGCTCGGATCCTGGCCGAGAACCAACGGATCCAAGCCGATCTCACCGCGGCCCAACTCGAAATCGACTCGCAAAAGCGGCAGGCTGAGTCGCTGGCCGCCGAGGCCCGCACCGATATGCTGACGAAGCTGCCCAATCGCCGCTGCTTCACGCAGGATCTCGCGCGTCGCTTCGATCAATGGCAGCGCCAGCAGGTGCCGCTGTCGCTGATGATGCTCGACATCGACCACTTCAAACACTTCAACGACACCTGGGGCCACCAGGCCGGCGACGCGGTCTTGAAGGAATTGGCCGTCGTGCTCGCCGATACGGTCCGACAAATGGACATGCCGGCCCGCTACGGCGGCGAGGAATTCGCCGTGATCCTGCCAAGCACGGACATGGCCGGCGCGATCAAAGCCGCCGAGCGCTTGCGAGCGACCATCGCTTGGCACACCTTCGTCTACGGCGCCGACGAGTTGAGAGTAACCGCGAGCGTGGGCGTCGCCACACTCTCCAAGAATGAAACGATCGAGGAACTGGTGGGGCGCGCCGACCTGGCCTTGTATGCGGCCAAGCAGGGGGGACGCGACTGCGCGTATTGGCACGACGGCGATGACTGCCGCGCCATCGAACCCGACCTTGGCATCGTTCGCTCGCCGTTCCGCAGGATTCTGTTGATCGCTCCCTATGGCGCCGAGGGAACGTTGCCCACCGCATCGAGCTTTCGTGAGGTGCTCTGCTACGACCTTTCCGCTCAGGGAATCTCCTTTCTGTTCGACGAAGTGCCCGATTTCGAAAACCTGGTTCTGTGGCTAGGTCAGCCGCCCGACGAACGGATATTGGTCTGCCGTGTGGCCAACGTGACGGCGCTCGCTGCCGGCGAGGCCGCGAAGTACCGCGTCGGTTGCAGTTTCGTCGACCCGCTCGACGGCACCAGCGAACTGCTCTTGTCCATGGCCGAGCTCTTGCCTTGAGGAGGAGTGGTCGCCGGCTTGCCCGGCAGGAGCGGGAAGTTTGATGGCTAAGGTATCGCTCCATATTATCAATCTCGACACACCCACTCCCGTGGTCC
>DATLQY010001202.1:0-2055 GCA_035534975.1 Pirellulales bacterium | reverse complement strand
GTCGAATACCGCGGGAACCTCGTTGCCCAGTATGTGGTGCTCGCCCCTGGACCGCGGACGAGTTGAGCCGCGGTTCCGAACCCCCAAATGATCTCCGTCCCAAGCTGGAACCGGGGCCCGCCACCTTGACAAACAAGACAGAATGTCTTAAACTTCCGGTTGCTTGGAAGCAGTCCTTGGCGACGCGGTGGTCAAACGGTTTTCTGACGATATGGGAGCACACCATGACACAGCTTCATCCTTTGGTCCACAAAAGATCGGGCAAGGTCTTCCGCATTTACGTGAAACGCTCTGGAGTGTACGCCAAGCTATGGTTCGAAGAGTCCCGGAACTATACCGGCATGTGCGACGTGAAGTTCACGGGGCACGAAGGCGACTTCAGTGGATCGCGCACCTCCGGCGAAACAGCGTACATCGCCGAGGCTCGCGCGGCCTTGGCCGACTTGGGCCTCGACATGGCGACCTGCACTTGGAACGACATCGTCGAACGGGCCAATGCGCCGGCATCGCGCTCGCGCTCGCTGCCGCAGTTCATCATTCGCTGCTTTTCGTTGATTCGACATCGATTCAAATCAGCTCCCGAATCGGCGCGCCATTCGATAGAATCGGCACCGGCCGGCCGAAGAAGTCGTTGAACGCGGTCTTGTAATCGATGCCGAGGTGGCGATAGATTGTGGCCAGCACGTCTTGAGGAGTGTATGGCCGTACGGTGGGGTACTCGGCCTTGGCGTTGGTCGCCCCCACGACCTGGCCCATCCGCAGGCCACCGCCGGAGATCAGGGCGGTCGCGGCGTCGGGCCAGTGGTCGCGGCCGTGCGCGTCTTTGGGCAGATAGTAGCTGATTCGCGGCGTGCGGCCGAACTCGCCCATCACGACGACCATGATCCGTTCATCGAGCGCGCGGGCATAAATGTCCTCGATCAGTGCCGAAAGGGCCTGGTCCATGTACGGCAACCGTACGCGCACGTAGTTCGCAAAATGGCCCGGCCTGCCGGCGTTGGCGCCGTGGTCGTCCCAATTGGTGAACTGTTCGCCGTCATCAGGCGTGTCGAACACGACGGTGACCACGGCCGAGCCGGCCTCGGCAAGCCGCCGGGCTTGCAGACAACTCGCTCCCCAACGGTGGCGGCCGTAGCGGTCACGCAGCGCGGTATCTTCCAGTTCGAGATTGAAAGCCGCGGCGATCCGCGGATTGGCCAGCATGTCAAACGCCTGTTCACGAAACTTTTCAGCCGCGCCCATGTTGCCGCGCAAGTCGAGCGCCGCCTGGAAACGGTCTAGCCGCCGTGTCAGCCCTCGCCGTTCGGCCAACCGCTCGTCGTCGAGTTCGCCGGGTCGCGCGAAACTACCCGATGCGCCGGCGAACGGCTTGTGTTCGACTCCCAGGTATGTCGGCTGGGTGTAAAGCGGCGGATGGGGCAGGCCGATGTAGGGTGGCATGCCGCGCCGCCTTGTTCCCAGGAGCTTGCTGGCAATCATCCCAAAGTCGGGATGTTCACTGTGGTTGTTCGAGCCGGGGTCTGGCCGGCTTGGGCCCTTACCGGTGAGCACCTCGATGTGCCCGTCGCTATGGCTGCTCATCGAGTGGTGAAGCGAGCGGATAAGCGAGAACTTGTCGGCCAAGGCGGCTTGCAGCGGGAAGAGCTCGCAAATCTCGATCCCCGGCACGTTCGTGGAGATGGGACCAAAAACGCTGCGGTATTCGGAAGGCGCCAATGGCTTGAGGTCGTACGTCTCCAGTTGTGAGGGCCCACCGTAGAGCCACAGGAGAATCACCGCCCGGTCGTTGCCGGCTTCGCCGTTGGCTTGTTGCGCTGCCAACACGTCGCCCAACGTCATTCCGCCCAGCGCCAGCCCGCCCACTTGCAGCAATTGGCGGCGCGAAATCGGACCTGGGCAGTGTAGAGGCTGCATGGACGAATGATACGCTTTCGCGAGGTTCGGTTCAATGCTACGTCACACGGCCGCCGATGCGACATTCACGCTGGCTGGAGGGTCAGGCTCTGCCGCCATTCACCACGTCCTCGTTGCAAAAGGTCTCATTCTCGGCCGCTC
>DATLQY010001201.1:0-13375 GCA_035534975.1 Pirellulales bacterium | reverse complement strand
TTCAGTTGACGAACGTAGCAGCGCCAGTACTATGCCCGCCGTTGCGCTGGCAAGCGAACCAAGGGCCACGCACTTGATTACAAACAACCACTGCTGCCGCCGCCGCACCTGCGTCAACTGCGTCAAGATCGCTCGTGCCATGGCCGCAACTCCTGAAGGTAGGTGGGGGGGGGAATGTCCCGGGCCAAACCCGAACCAGGATTCTACGGCTATTGGTCGGGGAATGCAATAAAAGGCCGCCAACTATTTGAAAGTGGGAGCTAGGAGTGCATGAATCGCTCACCCGGCATTCGTAACCTCGAATCTGTTGACTCTTCTACGGCTCAAGTCGATCCGCCGCAGGGCGACGTCGAGAAGAAACAAGCTGGCCGCGGCCATGATCAAGTAAGGCCAAAGCGGCGTGGAACGCCGGGCGGTTTCGTCGGTTGGTGCGAAGACCGTGTCGGGCGGGGGCGAGTACTGGCCGTTCGACGCAAGCGCCACGGCTCGCAGCAACTCCTCGTTCGTCGGCCGCAGCCGCAGCTCGTCCGGGTAGCCGACCATCAGTCCGCGCGATTGGTGGTAATGGACTTGCCCCAACTGCTTCTGCGACACGTCGAGATGATAGGCCCCGGCGTGGGGCGTCTCGAACTCGGCGATGTAGCGACCCGGCGCGGTTTGCGTCATGGCCAACTTGCGATTACCCAATTGAGGATCGATCACGGTCAGCTCCGTGTCGGCCTTGTTGAGAAACCTGCCCGCCGGGTCGATGGCGTCGACCGTCACCGTCGCACGCCGACCCTTCTGTTCGACCTGGACGACCACCCCCTTCGCCTCGTTCTTCCGCATCGTATGCCGCACGAGCTGCGACCAGAACTTTCCGTAGCCGGGCCAGGTCAGCCATTCGGCGGCCCAGCGGCTTTTGGCATCGGACGTGAAGGCCACCGTCATCCCCAGTCCGTACCGCCACCACGCCAAGAGCGGGTCGCCCTTCTCCGTCGCCAGTACCAGCTCGCTCGTCGGCTTGGGGCGCGTCATGACGTAACCCAACAGAAATGGGGCGGAGTCGAAGTCGATGTCGGCCAGGGTTCGCGTGGGGCGGACCACTTGCGGCATGAAAGGCTGCTCGTCGATCGCCGACTTGCTGGCGGTGACCGTTTCCTTGGCAAAAATCTGCGGGATCGAATTGGGATCGTCGGTGAAGTAGTAGCGTCCCTGGCCGATCTTGGCGATTTCCTCCAACAGCGCCTCGTCGGCCCCGTTACCCACGCCGACCGTCGAGAGCGTGATTTTCGACGATGCCATGCTGTTGGCGATTCCCTGGAAGTCGCCCGGGGCCGAGATGCCGTCGGTGAGAATGATCACGTGCTTCAGCTTGGCCACCGTGGTTTGCAACGCTTCGAAGGCCTCTTCCATCGCCGGATACATGTTCGTGCCGCCGCCGGCCTCCAGCCGGCTGATGTCGTCGAGGATTCGCCCGCGATTCGAGGCGGACTGCACCTCGCTGATCCAGAACGTGTCGCCTTCAAAGGCGATCACGCCCAACTTGTCGTTGGGACCCAACAGCTCGGCCGCGCTTTTGGCCGCTTCCTTCGCCAGCTCGATCTTGTCGCCCCCCATCGAGCCCGATTTGTCGATCACCAGTACCATTGCCAGACTAGGTTTTTCCTTCTCCTTCTCGAAATCGCTGCGGACGGGCAGAATTTCTTCGAGCACGGTTTTGTAGTAGCCGCCCAGCCCGAACGACTGGTCGCCGCCCAACATCATGAAGCCGCCGCCCAGGTCCTGCACGTAGGTTCGCGCGATCTCCATCTGCCGGTTGGACAGGGCGGTAGCCGGCACGTTGGAGACGATCAAGAGCTCGTAGTTCTGCACGTCGGCGAGGGTCTCGGGCATACCCTGCGGCGGGCGGACGTCGACCTGGATCTCCTCCTGTTCCATAGCCCAGGCGAAGTGCTGGGCCAGCTTGGGGTCGCTTTCGATCAACAGTACCCGAGGTTTGCCAGCCGTGAATACCAGTCCGCTCTCGGCATTGTTGTCGACCAGCGTGTCTTGCGACAGACCGCTGACCCGCACCGCGTATTCCGCCAACCGCTCGCCCGTGATCGACTGTTGGAACCGCAGGCGATTCTCACCCTTCTTGAGCTTGTGGCGCTCGCCCACCACTTTGTGGGCGCCACGGAAGACTTCAATCAACCCTTCGTCGTCATGGTTCGAGTCAATGTCAACCTCGACGTAGAACGGTTCCCCCTCGCGCACCTGGGCGGGGGTCCGCACCGCCGAGACTTGTACCTCGGGGTCGTCACGGGTCTTGAGGGGCACCGTCGAAACGGGTACCCCGGCCCGCAGCGCCGCCCGAAGTGCATCACCTTCGGTCTGGTTGCCGTCGGACAAGAGTACGAGGCGCGGAACATACGCCGGTGGAATCGAACCGGCTGCCGCTTCGATGGCGGCGGCCAGGTTCGTCCCTTGTCGTTCAATGCTTGGCGTGCCAGAGGGACGCTCGGCACGTGCAAGCTCCGGCTCGGCTGCGAAGGGTAAATACGCGACGCGGTTGGCTCCGACGTTGACCAGCGCCTTGTCAAGAAACGCCTCGGCTTCGTGCTGCGAGTCGTCGCCGACGCTGAGGCTACGATCGATCACGAACACGACAAATTGCTCGTGCGTCGGCTTTAACAGTGTAAGCCCCGCCAACGACAACACGATTAGCCCACAGATGGCGGCCCGCGCGGCCAGCGATGCGATGCGTTGCCAACGATCGAAATCGACAAGGCTGCGGATGAAGTACCAGAGCAAGACAGGCAGCACGAAGACAAGTCCCGCCAGCCAAGCCGCGTCGGTCAGTTCGAGTTGCAGCCGGAAGTCGGACACGTCAGCTAATCCACCTTCTTTGGTACAGGTACCACTCTGTCGTCACGATGATCAATGCCAGTGCCAGCAGATAGAACCAGATCGGCCGCACGGCGAAACCAGCCAGAACCGCCGTGGCCTCCTCGTTCGTCACCAACTCTTCACTCGGTCGCAGATCGCTCTCGCCGCGATTCGCCAAGTTGCAGGCGATCTCAAGGGCCGCCGGCGGCTTCGCCTCGTCAGCTTCGTCCGGTGTCCGGCCGGGCACGGTTGCCGGGGCAATTCGCCACACACCGCAGAGTTCCAAAGGGCCGATTGTCGCCGTCGCAACGTTCGCGGGCAGTGGGCGGGGTCGGCCGTCGGGCGAATAGAGCATGAGCGATGACGCCAGTGCGACCTCGGTGATCGCTCCCGTGGCCAACGACTCGCGCAGCTCGCCGCGGTTGCCGGCGAACCAGGCCAGCGCGTTGGTGGCCATAATCGGAAACGCGGTCCGTAACGGCAAATCACCCTGATCGAGATTCACCGTCAGCACTAACACGTTGCCTCCGGGCCGCTCGATGACCGCGTAGAGCGGTTCGCCCTCGACCGCCGACGCCAGCAGCTTGGGTTGGCCCTTAAAGGTGATCTCACGCGCTTCAGGCAGGATCACGTTATCGAGCCGCACGTGCGCCATGAGTGGCGAATCTTTGTCCTGCTGCGTGACGATCGGGTTTAGAAGCTTGTCGCCAAGCTGCCACAGATCGCACGAACCCGAGGGGTCGATCACCCAAACCGGGCCGGCGGGCAGCGTCGCGGGCAGCTTGCGATGGAACACGGTGATGGCGCCAGGCGCCGGTTTCTGAGGCGGCTCCTTGACTACCGTCAACTTTACCAGCGGATTGGCTTCGAAGACTTTTTCCAGGAAGAGGTTGTCTTCGCTCACAAGCGTAACGCGCTGCATCTCGCGTCGCGGCAAAAGGGCCCAAGCGAGGTCGTCGGCCGCAAGGGCATCGTCATGGTCGAGCTGCGCCGTCATCTGCCCTCCTTCGGCCGAAGTCTTTTCAAACACTCGGTTCCAGATTTCGCCCTTAGCCAGCGTGAGCGGCACGACGTCGACCACGTCGCCGTCTAGTTCGATCTCTAGCCGGCACTCGACGGGTTCGTCGGATGCGTTGAACACCTCGGCCAGAATCTCATAGCCAATCGGGTCAAGCAGGCTGCGGCGGACCTGAAATCGAGTCAGGCCGACGTTGTTCGTCCTGGCGCCGACGGCAACCAGCTCCACATCGTCGTTGGCGGCCAGCTTCTCGGCCCCTTCGAAGCACCCGTCGGTGAGCACGATCACCCGTCCGTTGGAATGCTTGGAGATCAACCTCCGAGCCAGAGTCACTGCCTCGGCGACTCGCGTCGGACCGTCGCTCGCGCTTACGCCGTCGAGTGCCTCGTGAAGCGTGCGCCGCTGGCCCGTCAGGCCGCAGACCACTTGCGGCTGAGTCCCGGCGGCCACGATCGCCATCTCATCGCGAAACCGCAGGGCGTCGATGAAGCGCTCGCCTGCCTGCCTGGCCCGATCGAATCGGCTGGGTGCCACGTCGGTGGCCCGCATGCTGGCCGAGTTGTCGACGACAAGTACGAGCCGCCGGGCTTCGAGGATCTCCCATTTGAAGAACGGTTCGGCCAATGCCAGTACGAGCAAACAGAGAAAAGCCAATTGTACCAGGAGCGAGAGCAGGTGACGCAGGCGCTGCCAAATGGAACGGGGCTGCTTTTCCTCGAAGATCTGCTGCCAGAACAAGATTGTCGACACGGGCACCCGCCGCAAGCGGATCTTCAGGATGTAGAAGATCACGATCGGGACGGCTAGTCCGAGCCAAGCAAGGGCAAGAGGATTGGAAAGGGACAACTTTTAACTTTCAGCTTTCAACTTTTAACCACCCCTTCCCGCATCATTCGCAAAATGAGCTGGTCGAACGGTGTTTCGGTCGAGGTCCGCGTGCAACCCAGGCCGTAGCTTCGGCAGTATTTCTGAACTGATTGCTGGAAATCGTCGAAGATGCGGCGGTACTTGCGCAGATTGCGCTCGGTGACTGTCACTTTTCGGTTCGCGGCCGTCTCGATGTCGTACAACTCCACGTCGCCCAGCACTTCCGGGTTGGCCTCCCGGGGGTCGAAGATCTGCACGACATGCGGCTCGTAGCGTCGGTGGCGGAGCATGTCGAGCCCGCGCTCGAAGCCCGACGGGTCGTACAAATCGCTGACGACGACCGCCAGCCCGCGCCGTTGCGTGCGATGCACGAAGCCGCTGGCCACGCGGGCCAGGTCGGTTTGCGTCCCCTGGGGTATGAGGTTCTCAAGGAACTTGAGAACCGACAGGATGCGGGCCTTGCCGCGCGCCAGTGGCATGTCGGCGAGGATCTCGTTGGAGAAGGCGACGATCGCCACGCGGTCCAGATCGGCCAGGGCGATATAGGCCAGGGCAGCGACCACCTGCCGGGCCAGATCGAACTTCGAGGGGGAACCAAAATCCATGCTCCGCGAGCAATCGACGAACAAGTAGATGTGCAGGTCTTCTTCTTCCTGGAATCGTTTGAGCAGCAATTGATCGTGCCGCGCGTAGACATTCCAATCGAGGTAGCGGAAGTCGTCGCCGGGCGTGTATTCGCGGTGGTCGGCGAACTCGATTCCCCCGCCCAGTTGCATCGTCCGCCGCTGCGCCAGGATTGAACCACGGAACACCCGTCGCGAGATCAGCGAGAGGTACTCGAGCTTATTCAAGAAGTCGGAACCGAATAACGGCATGGGGGAGAGTCAATAGGGGAAAGGAGCAAGGCGGGGGTAGGTTAGAATCCGAAGGCGAGAACTAAACCGAATTCGGAAACGAAGCACTTTTGACCCTCAATTTTACGCTGCCACGGATTCGGCGACGGTTCCCAGAATATCGTTCACGATGGCGTCTGGCTGGATCCCTTCCGCCTGGCCCTCGAAGTTGAGGATCAGACGGTGCCGCAAGACGGCGGGGGCGACGGCGCGCAGATCGTCGCGCGCGACGTGGTAACGGTTGTCGAGAATTGCGCGAATCTTGGCAGCCAGAATCATCGCCTGGGCGCCGCGCGGGCTGGAGCCGTATCGCACAAACTTGTGCGCTTTCGATCCGGCGGCGGCATTCTCGGGGTGCGTGGCAAGCACAATCGCGATCCCCCAGCGTCGGACTTCGTCTGCAATTGGTACCAGCCGCGCCAGTTTTGACATGGCCAGGATTCGTTCGCCGTCGAGTACCGGCTCGGCCTTGGGCGACGCCGCCTCGGTCGTCCGATCGAGAATCGCTTCGATTTCGCCCGAACTGGGGAAACGCACCAACAACTTGGCCATGAACCGGTCAAGCTGCGCCTCGGGCAGCGGGTAGGTGCCTTCCATCTCCAGAGGGTTCTGCGTCGCCAATACGAAGAACGGCTCCGGTAGCTTGTGCGACTTGCCGGCGACCGTTACGGAATGCTCCTGCATCGCTTCAAGCAAAGCCGACTGTGTCTTGGGTGTCGCCCGGTTGATCTCGTCCGCGAGCAGGATGTTGGCGAACACGGGCCCTTGCTGAAACTCGAATTTCTTGCCCCCTTCGGGCGTTTCGAGCACGACGTTTGTGCCGATGAGGTCGGCGGGCATCAGGTCGGGAGTGAACTGGATGCGTTGGAACTTGAGGTGCAAGGCATCGGCCAGCGTGCGGACCAAGAGCGTCTTACCCAAGCCCGGCACGCCTTCCAAGAGTACGTGACCGCCAGCGATCAGGGCCGTGATCGTGCCGTTCACGATCTCATCGTGCCCGACGATCACCTTGCCGATTTCGCAGCGCAGCGCCGAAAAGTCAGCACGAAAACGGTCGAGCTCTCGTTTCATCTCGTCAGGAACGCTCATATTCCGTGGAACTCCAAGAACAACGGCATGGAATGCGCGAGGGGCGAAGGCATTGGAGTCTCGCCGCGGGGTGGTTGTCAACAAGAAAGTGGGGATTGGAACGTGGAAAGCTGGGTCGCCGATTCAGACGAGCCCACTCCATGATAGACGGTTTCCCCCACGACAACTCCTTCCGCGCGTTGACACGCGCTCTGCGCAGGCATAGGGTGACAGGAACGAGGTATCTTAAAAGTGGAAAGTAGAAGGTTGAAAGAACAAAGAGTGGAAAGTGGTTGAAAGCAAAGGGAGAGCCCGATGGGCCTGCTTGAACGCTCTATGGGTCTTCGCCGCAAGCTGGCGGGGCTTTTTTGCGCGACCTTCCACCTTTCTGTTTCCACTTTCAGCTACTCCCTTCTCCTTGCACTCCACTTTCTACTTTTAACGAATCTAACAGCCGGCGAAGCGCCGCGTGCCACTCAGCCCGTCCTGACGCTCGAACAATTCGGCCGCGCCGCCGACATCGCCAAACTGGCCGCCGAGAACGACTTGCACGAGCTCAGTTTGCGGGCGGTGCGCGAAGCGCTGCGGCCGGGCCCGCCGTTGCCCGCGACGGCGGCCGGTGGTGCCACATTTGGCCGCGCGACCGCCGCGCCGCGCCGCGTCGTCGGGCGGAGCGGCCGGCCGGCCAACGACTCCGACGCAACCAACGATGTCGCACAGCGGCTGGAGAAATTGGACTTGGTATGGCGGCAACACGGCGCGCCGGCCGAAAGCGTCTATGAGACGCTCGCCGAAATCGTGCTGCCCGAATCGCGTTCGGCCGAGATCTTCCTCTATCCACAGCCGATTCGGGGAACTGGCCCGCCTCGCAGCGTGGGCCGGCTGTTGGCGCGCTGGGCCGTTGAAGCCGGCAGTGCTGATGACTTGAAGCAGCGAATCGAGGCTCGCCAAGAGCAGCCGCCGGCCGAACTCGCAGTCTGCGTGCTGCTGGCCCAGCTTGCGGCGGCCGCCGGGGATTCGGGAGGCGTGGCCGAACGCCTCACGTGGCTCGTCGAACGCCTCAAGACCGACAACCTGGCGAACAGCGCCGAATTGGCGTGGCATGCGGTGCCGGACCTGAATTTCGTCGAGCAGTCGCCTTCGGCGGCGGCGCTCTTGGAGGCCATCGTCAAGGCGCGAGCGAAATTGGCCGTCGATCCGTTACGCGCGATCAACGTTGAGCCGAATGCTCTCCATGAACGGTTTGAATGGGACTTCCGCGGCCGGCCGGTCGATCCAAGCCTGTTCGCGCCCGATTTTCCCTTTGTGCCCACCGACCCCGCGAAGGTCTTCTTTCCCGTGCCCGACGGCCTCCGGATTGCACTCGTTGCCGACCAGGACAAAACAAATTGTGCCGGATACAAGACGCTCTTCGGGGTTCGTGGAGATTTCGAAATCGAGCTGGACTTCACGTCGCTCGTCGTCAAATCGCCCGCGGCCGGAGCCCAGTGGGGATCAGGTATCGAACTGCGATTGCTATTCGAGGAGACACAGGACCAGCACCTTGCACGACGGTGTCTTCAGCCCGATGGAAGCCAACTGTTGCTGACGTGTAATGCCCGACGTTCTCCCGGCGGCGCGGACGATTGGCAGTTTTTTCAGAACACGCTCGAATGTTCGAGCGGCGGGTTTAAGTTCGTTCGCAAAGGAACGGTTTTGTATTACCTGTTCGCGGCGGACGACGGTGAGCTCGTGCTATACGATGAGCGAATCGTAGGAAGGAGTGACGTGAAGTCCTGCCAGATCTTCGCCCTCGCTTTTGACCGGCAAAGCGAGGCGGACGTCGTATTGAAACGTTTTTCGGTGCGGGCGGAAGGAATGAGTGGAAAGTGAAAGGCTAAAAGTAGAAAGCTTAAGAATCGAGGTACGGGACGGCATCCTGGCCTTATGTAGGTCGTTCAACGAAAGGCGCGAAAATGGAAAGGAAGAGGTGCAAAGTGGAAACGCTCCGAGCATCAGTCCACCGGCGGCGGCTTACTTCTGACCTTTCATCTTCTACCTTCAAGAACTTCTCCTCACTGTTATCCTTCTACTTTTTAATTGCAACGACCCTTTCCGCCGGTGAAGGGCCGCGCGCCACGCAGTCGGTCTTGACGCTCGAACAGTTCGGCCGCGCCGCCGAAATCGCGAAGCTGGCCGCCGAGCACGAACTGCACGAGCTCAGTTTGCGGGCGGTGCGCGAGGCGCTGCGGCCGGGCCCGCCGGCGGCGGCCAGTGGCGGCGCGTTTGGCCGTTCCACGGTCGGCGTGGTCCGCCGCGTTGTCCGGCCGGGCCAACCGAGCGACGAATCGATGGCAATCGTCCAGGTCGAAGCGCGGCTGGCGGAATTGGACGCGCTGTGGCGGCGACACGGCGCGCCGGCCGAAAGTGTCTACGAGACACTGGCCGAAGTCGTGCTGCCCGAGGCGCGGCCGGCCGAGATCCTGATCTACCCGCAGCCGATCCAGGGAATCGACGAGCCGCGCAGCGTCGGCCGCCTGTTGGCACGTTGGGCCGTTGATGCCGACAGTGCTGATGACCTGAAACAGCGAATCGAGGCCCGCCAAGAGCAGCCGCTCGCCCAACTTCCCGCCCGTGTGCTTTTGGCACTACTCGCGGCCGCGGCCGGCGATTTTGACGTTGTGGCGGAGAAAGTCACTTGGCTCGAGGAGCGGCTTAAGACCGACGGTCTGGCGAGCAGCGCCGAACTGGCGTGTCACGCCGTGCCAGGTCTGAATTTCGTCGAGCGGTCGTCCACCGCCCTGTCGCTCTTGGAGTCCGCTGCCAAGGGACTGGCGAAGCAGGCCGAGGCGAACCCCGGCGACCAGAGGTACGGCCAACTGCTACTGGCCCTAGCCCGCGTACGTTTCAAGCGAGGAGGGGCCGACGCCGGCCGCAAGCACCTCCAGGAGTTTCTGGTCTCACACGAACGTACCAACGCACGTTATAGCGGCGATTACGGCGTGTACCTCCGCAAACAGCAACTGCAGCAGGTGGCGATGGAATTCGCCAAAGCCGGCTTGCTCGACGACACGCTCGAGGCACTCGGCCGATTCGCCGACACGCCGCGGACTCGCACCAGCGACCCACCGGCTGGCGCAACGCATTTCCTGCTGGCTGGGCTACTGGGCGCGTTGCAGGCCGACGAGCGCTACGAAAGGCTGAAGGCCTGGACCATGCCCTCCGAGGAGCGTCGGCTCGTGCGGATGGTGGCCGGGTACGTTCCTCGCGACATGCGGCCCGCGTCATTCGTTGGCAAGGGCGAGGGGCTGTTGAAGTCGCCCGCCTTCGCCGCCAACCCCGGCGCCGAAATCAGCGGTACGGCGTGGGAATTGGTCGCGGCGGCGCGTGAGTGTGGAAAACTCGACGAGCTTTCCGTTTTGGCGTATAGCGCCTTCGAGGAAAAGATCGAAAACGCCCTGCCGTTGTGGCTGGTCGTCTCAGCCGCGGCGGGGCGGACCTCCGAAGCCGCGCCTCGGCTACAACAGTTCGTCGATGAAACGCGCAAGATGCCCTTGAACGCCGCCGACCCCACCCAACCCAGCGTGTGGACCATCTACGTGATGGCGCACACGGCGCTTGCCGAAGAACCTTGGCGCGCGCTCGGTGGCGATTTGGCAAACCTGGTCTTGCAAAACACCTACGATCGCCCATTGCGGAACCATGTTCAGACCGACCTGGCCGCCAGCGCCGCCGCCAAGGCGGGCGGGACCATCAAGGCATTGGGAGCCGGTCCCGGCCTCGCCTGGTGGCACCCGGCGAGCCATGAATCCGCGCTGACGCACCAGGGCGGCTCGATCGCGCCCCTGTGGTTCGAGTACGAGGGGCAAGTGGCCCATCTCACCGGACCGGAATACGACTTCTTGTATTTCGACTATCCGTTGACCGGCCGCTTCGAGTTTTCGGCCGACGTGTTCGAGGGCGGATGGGGCGAGGGCAACTTGAGCTACGGCGGCCTGGTCTTCGAGGTCCTGAACCTCGCGGCCAATACCAAGACACAGATCTGGCCCGTCGGAAAGCACGAGGTCTTCTTGCGTCCCGACCCGATCGAAGCCGTCGCCGGTTTCAACCGCTTGTCGATCCAGGTCGAGCCGGGCAAGATCCGCTGTTTGTGCAACGGCCACCTCGTCTATGAGGACACCGACCCGAGTCCGACCAGCCCCTGGCTGGCCCTGTATGCCAACGCCTGGACCCGGACCGTGTATCGCCACATGGCGTTGTCGGGCGAGCCGGTGGTGCCGCGCCAGGTGGAGTTGACCCACGCCGACCGGCTCGACGGTTGGATCTCCGCCTTTTACGGCGAGAGCCAGCCGCCTCGCCACAGCATTCAGACCGACCGGTACGGCCAAATCGTGCAGGTCGCCTACGACTGGCGCGCCCAAGAAGGAGTAATTTACGGCCGCCGGCTCGAAACGCTGACGAACGAACCGCGGCCCAGCCGGCTCTATTACCATCGCCCGCTTCGCGATGGCGAAACCCTGGAGTACGACTTTTTATACGAACCGGAATCGAGCATCGTCCATCCCGCCCTCGACCGGCTGGCGTTCTTGCTGGCGCCCGAAGGGGTCAAGCTGCACTGGATGGTCGACGAGGCGGAGCCGAACGGCCTGGACATCGATAACGTGGTCGACGAGCCCGACTGCCGCCGTGGTCCCAAGCGCTTGCCGTTACGGCGGGGCGAATGGAACCACGTCAAGCTCGAACTCGAGGGCGGGGCCGTTTCGATCGAGCTTAACCATGTCGAAATCTGCCGCCGCGAGTTGGAACCGTCCAACGACCGGCTGTTCGGGTTGTTCCACTATAAAGATCGTTCGACGGCCCAGGTGCGAAACGTGGTGCTGGCCGGCGACTGGCCGCGGCAGCTCGCGGCCGAACAACTGGCCAATCTAGCGCAGCGCCGCGAGCCTCGGGCCAACGCCGTCGCCGCTCGCGTTCGAGCGGCACTCGTGGGAGAAGAGTTCCTTTGCTCCGATGTTCGCCATGTGCTGGCGCAATCGCGAACGATGCCGCCCGCCGAGCGGTACGCTTATCTCAAGACGTGGGTGCTGCCGTGCGAGGACCACGCGGGCTTTCGGCTGTACGGCGATTTCACGCCGTCCGATGCCGCAGTGCCCGTGGCAGCAGGCCCTCATCGGAGTTCGTTGGGCGATGCGCCCTTTCTCCATGCAGCGGTGAACAGGTCTCACACGGGCGGAACGATCGAAGCCCCTGCGCTTGAATTGGTGTCGCTGGCCGCCGAAGCAGGCACCCTGATCGAACTTGCCGACGAAGTCGAGCGTGCGCCGGCGGAGGCGGCCGTCGACCAGCGCGGCAAGCTAGCGATGATGGTCCTGGTGCGTGTCGCACAGGAACGGGATGATGACGCCGAGAAACTACTCGCGGATCTGCGAGCGCGGTTGCCGACCGTCGGACCGACTGCGCTGGAATGGGTCCGTTGGCCGGATCTGACGGCGGCCGTGGCGGCCAACCGTAGGCCGAAGCTCTTGGGTGCCAGCTACGCGCTGTTGCTGCAAATCGTGCTCGACCACATTCAAGCGGGACACCAGGGCTTCGGCGAAGCTTGGAGACGGCACCTCTATGACGCAGCCGCCGCCGCCTTCCAAGGCGGGCAGTCCGGTACCGACCCTCACTTGCACGATTGGGCGCCGGTGTCGCACGACCCGCCCTCCGCTCTTGGCCTCGGCATGCCACCGGCCATATGGAACTTTCACGACGGCAAGTTGAACCACTTCGGCGGGCGCGAGCATGACTTTCTCTATTTTCGCGTCCCGCTGCGGGGAGATTTCGAGGTTAATGCCAAGTTGTCGGGCTGGCGCGAAATCCAGGTGGCCTACGCGGGCGTGCTCGTGGGGCTGGGCTGGGCCCGCACCGATTATTACGTGTCCCACCTGGGCAGGCAGGCCCGCCGCACCGATTTCGTCCCGCCGCTTGCGGGCGTCGAGCTCGAGTACGACTATCGACTCGTCGTCCAGGACGACGTGTACGCCGCTTTCGTCAATGGCCGGAAAATCCACGAACAGCGGCTTCCCGCCGAACGCGATCCTTGGCTCGTGCTTTACCAGCCCGCCAGCCACTCGGGCGTCGCGCGGAACCTGACGATCACGGGCGAGCCGACCGTGCCCGAGACGCTTAAGCTGTCGACGCTGACCGATCTGACCGGCTGGCTGCCGTACAATCCGACGGCGGGGCCGGTTGCCGCGGCGATGGCAAATGCGGGAATCTACACTTCCGCGCCCCAGGGCGAGTACCCGGCGGCATGGGAGAAGATTGGTGACGAAATTCGCGGCGAACGGTGGGGACTTCCGGAAGGCAGCTTTCAAGAGAGCCTGTTGCGGTATCACCGGCCGATGATCGAGGATGGCGAGCTGGAATACGAGTTCTTCTACGAGCCGGCAAAGACGATGGTGTACCCCGCGATGGATCGGCTGGTGTTCCTGCTCGGCGGCGACGGCGTTGCGATCCATTGGCTCACCGACAGCCCGTACGATCGCACGGGGCTTTCACCGGATAACGCGACGGTCGAAGCGGCGAACCGGCGCGGCCCTGCCGCCTTGCCGCTCGTACCAGGTGAATGGAACCGCATGAAGCTCGCTCTGGCGGGCGATCAAGTGACGCTCTGGCTGAACGAGATTGAAATCTTCGCCCGTTCGCTGGAGCCGAC
>DATLQY010001200.1:0-13875 GCA_035534975.1 Pirellulales bacterium | reverse complement strand
CGGCTATTGTCATTGCAACTTCACGGTATTGGCCGGGTTCCCAGCCGATCTCGCAGAGCGCTGGACCGCGACGTTACTCGCAATGACCTACGACCAGCCACGTTGGCGCGAGCTGATGGACGCAGAAGGGCTCAAAAGGTGGGTACGCGCCGATGCCGGCATTCTCGAAGGTTACCGGCCGCTATTCGAAGCCGTCGAGCACCAAGGCCTCGCACGCCCGTGAACAGGTGTCGTTGAGCCTAGGCACGGCCGTAAGGACGCCATCGCAGCTCACGGGTCATGTGCCAACAGCTCAGGTACTCGTAGACCTCGTCAGCAGCCGGATCGTTGGAGGGTGAGGCCGCCACGGTTCGCGACGTTTCCGCGGTTGCCGCCGGGTCGGCGGCAGGATGGATGAGTCGAGTCGATCCGGCGGCGCTCAACTCGGCTCCGCCGGTTGCCCGCGCCGCGGTGCGAAATAGATCGTCTTCGGGACGATCATGCAATTCGTCCGGAGTTCTTGGCGTCGTGGACGACATGGAAATACCTCCTGATCAGGGGAATGCGGTATATCGCGGACTTTCGCCAAATTCATCGAGCCAATAACGCAGGCCATCGAGCACACCGTCGGCAAAGGCGAATCGCGAGCGAAACACGTTCGGCCCGGCCAGGGCCTTCAGTTCCGGGTGCGCGTTGGCCACCACAATGCCGCGGAAACCGCGTAGGAACATCGTCAGGTCATTTCCCGAATCGCCGCTGACCAGAACTCGCTCGGCCGGCAACTGCCAATACTCGGCCAAGAAGCTCGCCGCGGCGCCTTTGCCCGCGCCGGCCGGAACGATATCGAGGTCGCGATCAGAACTGTAGACCACCTCGGCGCTCAGCCCGGCGCTCATCAATGCGCCGCGGATGGCGCGCAACCGCGAGGCCGGGAGCTGCTCGGCGTGATAGCTGACCTTGAATTCCGATTGAGACTCCGCCGGTTGCCGTCGCAAGTCATCGAAGTGGGCCAGCGCCGCACTGGCGCCGCGCGCGTCCCAGCGGCGCGCCAGCCGGTTGTGCCAGAACGGCAGCGTTTCGCCTCCGGCAAACCATCGCACCTCGGTGCCGACTCCGGCGACGATGACGTCGGGCTCCGGCAATTCCGTGGCGTTGATCGACTCGACGATCGAATCGAACCGCCTTCCCGAAGCGTAAACCAGCCGCACGTTCGCGCGCCGCGCCTCGAGCCACTCGGCAAACCGCGCCAAGGCGGCATCGTCGCCCAGCAATGTGCCGTCGAGGTCGCTTACAAGCAGATTTCGTGTTCCCACGGTTCGTCCTCCTCGGGATCGGACCATTCCCATTCGGTGGCGCGTTCCAAGTCGCCCGGCAGGGGCAGGCGGTCGAGACCGTGCAAGACCTCGAGCACTTGTTGGCTGATGCCCGACCAGGTGAAGCGGGCCCTGGCGCGTTGCGACCCGTATTTGGCAAGCTGGGCCGTCACCCGCGGATAGAGCAGCACCTGACACAGGGCGTGGCCGAAGGCCTCCACATCGAACGGATTGGCATACAGAGCGTCCAGCCCGAACGTGATCTGTTCCCAGAGTCCGCCTTCAGTCGTCACCACCGTCGGCGTGCCGCAGGCCATGGCCTCGACGGCCGTCATGCCGAAGGGCTCGTAGCGGCTGCTCAGCGCGAACACGTCGGCTGCCCGATAGTAGTTGGGGAGCAGCTCATCGGCAATATAATCACGAAACAGCACGCGTTCGGCGATGCCGAGCTCGGCCGTCAGGCACTTCAGCGCCGACAACTGCCCCATTTCGTCGTCGTTGAGTTGCGTGGAACCCACCGCCAGTACCAAGCGCGCGTCGGGCACGCGATCGAAAACCAGCGTCGCCGCGCGCAGCAGCAAATCGTAACCCTTGTTCCGCGACAACCGTCCCACGGCCAGCACGATGGGCCCTCTGGCGTCGAGCTCGCACTTGAGGGCCTTCCGCGACGCCAGTGACACGGGATAGAAGCGAGTATCGTCGTAACCGGGGGGGATGACGCGGATCTTGTCTTGTGGCGCGTCGTACTCGCTGCCCAACAAGACTTCGCGTTGTTGTGGCGTGGTGGCGACTAGCACATCGCACTCGTCGTAAACGGCCTTTTCGTCGCGGATGCGGCGGCGGAAGTTGTAGCGCCGTTCCATCTCTTCCGCGGCGAGTTGCATGTTGTCCCGCTTCCAGGCGCCGATCGAGTGCGGCGTGTGGACGTGGGGCACGCGCAGGTAGTTCGCAAGCACCTGTCCCGCCAGGCCGGCATCCCAGTAATGGCTGTTGATGAACTCGTAACGAAAGCCGTGACGCCGAAGGTGACGAATGACGTGCGCGACCCACTCGGGAATGTGCTCGCAAAGGAATTCCTTGGGAATGAACTCGTCGCCGCCACAGGGAAACCGTACGACGCGCACGCGTTCGGTGACCTGCTCGGCGGCGGGCTGGCCTTCGAATCGACGAGTGAAGATGTCGACGCCAAAACCCATCCGGCCAAGGCACTTGGCCAATTCGAGAATGTAAACGACCTGCCCCCCCGTGTCGGGCTTGCCCAATTCGGGCTCGGCTGACACGTAGCCGTGCGTCGAGATCATCATGATTCGAGGTAGAACGCTGGCTGACATCGTGGACCTCCGTATGAATGGTCTGAGTGGTCGGTTTGTCCCGACGTTCACAAGCCATCGCCGCGACGCGGTGGCTCAAATCAGTACGGCGCCGTGATCGGCCTGCACCGGGGCGACGGAATCGAGGCTTGCGACGAACAGTCGCCGAGCCCTAAGTCGACTGTCAGTGATCGATGAGTCGCAGTACGACCAACGGATCACGATGCGATCAGGGACGCAAAGGCAAACGGTGTGCGAATACCCGGAAAGGCCAATTTAGCCGGCGAATGAAAGTCGCCGACGACGGAACAGACGGTGAAACGTGAGCCAGTCCGGGCCAAAAGCGCCAATGCGGACCAGCGGCTCACCAGCCGCCGCCGTTGGTAATGAACAGGCGGAGGAACAACGCGTGCTCAGAGGTCGGGTTGACGTTGGGCAGTTGACCGCTGAGAACCGCCATAGTTGAAGTTCCGCGTTGTGTTGCGCCGCGGCAACTCGGCCGAGTGAGGTTTACGCGCATCGGACGTGGTCCCAACGGGGCAAACCTCATGCCAAGGCAAGATACGCTTCAAATCCCAGCAATCGTCGGTATTTGCCAGCGTAGGCAGGCCAAAGTCTGGTCGCGCAGGCCAATACTTGTTCATCACTGCCCATCCACGGCGGCCAACCGCGGCAATTCATCTTCCATGGTTGGCTGAGCAATCGCGGCCTTGACGAATGGCCGACGTTCATTTGGCGGCACGCGGTTTGCACGAAGGTGTCAGTCGCTAGGGACAGAACTGCCCAGCCCATGTCCGCCCAGGAAAAGCGGCTGAGGCTCGATTTACTTACTACCATCAAGGAGGTGAACCATGTCGGTCGATCTGCACGAGGAGACGGGTGGGAGGATTTTGGTGACCAAGTTGACCGGTAAGCTCACGAAGGAAGACTACGAGCATTTCATGCCGGAGGTCGAGCGCCTGATCAAGCAGCACGGCAAGCTGCGAATGCTGGTGGACATGCACGATTTCCACGGCTGGACGGCAGGCGCCCTTTGGCAAGACGTCAAATTCGATCTGAAGCACTTCCGCGACATCGAACGCCTCGCTTTGGTCGGAGAGAAGGCGTGGGAGCACGGCATGGGCGTGTTCTGCAAGCCTTTTTCCACCGCTACGATCCGTTACTTCGACCGCAGCGAGGCCGAACAAGCCGATACGTGGATCCAAGCCGAATTGCCAATCGCTTCCGAGAGCGCATCGCACACCACGTGAGGAAGGCAGCGCTAGCCATGCAAGCGGCCTCCCATTGCATCGCACGACAAGCTCGCACCATAGCCCGGGAGATCGGCGCCGAAGCGCTGCTTGTCTATGCTGATGCCATCGCCGGTGCCGACGACTTGCGGGAGCTGCAAGCGATTGATTTCCGTACCGCCCTCATCGCTCGCTTCGCTCCAAGGATGACCTACGAGCAGCCATGTTGGCGCGAGCTGATGGACACGCTCCGCCAGCGTTCCTTCGCGGTCAAATATCGCGGGCGCGTAAAGATGCGCAAGGTTTGACGGCCACGCCACTTGGAAACTGTGCCGAATACGACGGTTCTGTTGGTTTTGTCGGTTGTCCCAACCGATAAACCCTTTCGGGGTTCGAAAAAACCGCCCCATTTCGTTTGACGTCGCCAACCCGCCATCCGGGAGGCATGGCTTTTCATTCGCGCTCCGCCGACTGGCGTATCCAGAGGCTGCACGGTAGGTGAGAGTAAGCCAATGCAACGAACTCGCCTTTCTTGGCGGTTCATCCTATTCGGCACCATCATGTTGACCACGGGCGGACGGGCGTCATCCGCCTCGGCCCAAGAGTCGCCGAAGCGCACATCGTATGGCGGCTCGAATTTGCGGTCGGCGGACGATACCCTCGACGCGACGGTTAGATCGCGCGCCCAGTCTCCCGCCGACGGCGACGACGGTTATCGGGCCATTCTCGAGCGACTCGAGACCCAAGAAAAAGAGCTCCGTGTCTTGCGGAAGCGACTTTCCCAAACCGCCGGGCCGGCCAGTCTCGTTCGACAACCGGATCCTGACTCCGGCTATGGACCGCTCGAACCACCGGACACCCCGCCAATGCCGCATGGAATTCGCGGGAGCCGGCCGGCCAAGCTTCAATGACGTGTGGGCTGAACAGCAAAACCTGGGTTGGATCGGCACCGTGCGGATCGGCCACTTCCGGCAACCCACGACGATGGATGCGCTGACCAGCGTCCGGCACCTCGAGTTCATGGAGCGCAGCGCCGCTTTCAACGCGATGGACCCGTTCCGCCGAGTGGGAATCATGTCGTACAACGTCTCGGAAGACAGGAACACCACCTGGGCGGGAAGCGTGTTTCGCCCAAGTTATACTTTTCTGAACCCAACGAGCGGCGCCGTCGATGACGCGGTGACTGGGACCGACGACCGATTCGCAACCTTCGTCGGTAACAATGGCGGTTGGGCGACGGCCCTTCGGGCCACGCACTTGCTCTGGTATGACCAACCGGCTGAGGGCCGCTACCTGTTGCACGTCGGTGCCGGATACGACTATACCCGTATCGGCGGCAATGGCGGTCCGCCCAGCGCCGGCAACGGCGATTTGTACATGGCGCGAACCATTCCTGGCGTTTTCGTCGGCGAAATCCAGAATTCGGGCGTCACGGCCAGCGGTACACCATTCGTCGCGAACTCGGGCAACAACTCCTCCACGGCGTATAGCTTCTACCACACGGAACTGGCGGGCCAGTACGGCTCCGCCCACTTCCAGGCGGAATGGATGGCAACTTCACTGCAAACTTCGAGCATGGGAACGGTATTTCTCAACGGCGCCTACGCCCAGGCCGGTTACTATCTGACCGGCGAAAGTAGCGGGTACAACCGCCAGTTCGGCGTGATGGACTACAACGTGAAACCGAATACCGAGTTTTTCGGCCTGGGCCACGGCAAGGGGATCGCCGGTTGGGGCGCTTGGGAAGTCGCCGCCCGATGGGACTATCTCAACCTTCCCAATGCGGGCTTTGCCCCACCCCCGGCCGCGGCTGTCGCGGCCGGGACCACCAGCGGCGGGACGAGCGGCAGCAACGCGAATCCTGGCACGCTGAATATCGGCACAGTCGCGCTCAATTGGTGGTGGAACCAATTTACTCGCGTACAGTTCAACTACATGAATGTCTGGCAGGCCAGTGACTTCGCCGTCTACGGCAAGAGCCGGACAAGCATCTATTCGCTCCGTTTTCAGCTCGAGTTCTGAGTGGCGTGAACACTGAGATGGGAACGCACAACTGTCCCAAGCCAGCGTCAAACGAGCCGTTGATAGCGACTGACCACCAACGTCTGCCGCAAGTCATTGTGAGGTCGTCACTTGCAATTGACGGTTAGGGCCAGGCCGGCGATGGTCGATGGATTGTGAAATCGAAAAATCGTTACTTTTTTTGGAAATAACGTGTAGAATTACAGCAGGGCGGGATCTTGGAATTCATGGCGGTTTTGGGTACTCGCGATTGCATAAGGAACCATGCTATGTGCCTTGAGCGAAAAACCATCGTAGCCTGGGTGCTCTGCGCGGCAGCCTGCTGGGCCACCGCAGCCACCGCTCAAACGACGTCCCGCGCGACTAAGGCGGGCGCGGTCGCCTCGAAAACGGCCGAGGACGTAAAATGGCGCTACAAGTACCACAACGGACGTTGGTGGTACTGGCTTCCTACGAATTCCTGGGCCTGCTACGACAACGGCAACCAGCGGTGGATTGCCTATAACGCAAACGCCTCGCGAAGCCGGTACTCGTCTGGTTTCCGTGGCAGCGGCCAATCGGAGCGGGATCTGCGTTGGCCAAATGGCAATAACGGCAGCAGTCCGTACGCTTCGCCACAGCCAGGCGGCGCGGCAAGGCGCCACTCTGCCGCTCCGCGCAACGATGGTCGCTGGCCCAACGGCAACAATGGCAGCAGTCCGTACGCTTCGCCACAGCCCGGCGGTGCGGCAAGGGACTGATCGTAACAGACCAGGGCTGCCGCTGGCCATCAACTGCTTGTCATGAGTTGAAGCATCCGAGTTAGGGGAATCTCCGTCGCAATCGTCTTCAACGCGAGCAGAATAACGGCGGAAAGAAACACGCGTCGAAGCCACACATCGTTCATCCGAAGCGCGACTCGCGCCCCGACGATGCCCCCAAAGAACATGACGACGCTGACGAAAAACCCGAGTCGCCAGTCGACCGTTCCTCGGTAAGCGAATACCAGCACGGCTGTGGACGATGATGCCGTGTTGATGAGCTTCGTGGTGCCGACGGCTTTACGGAACGGCATTCGGAATAACGCCACCCACGCCGCCGTCAACATCGTGACATAACCGCCGCTGAAGAAGCCACCGTACGTGCCGAGTAAAAATGTCGCCAAGTGGCCAGTAACGACGCCGGCAGAGGACGGCGCGTGGCCCGGATTGACGCCCGCGTGAGGGTGCAGGATCACGAATCCCGCGATGACGATCATCATCACCCCGATGATGATCGGCAATGTTTCAGCGGGGACCGCGAACACCAGGGCCGCGCCCAACGCCGAGCTCGGCACCGTCAGGGCAATCAGCACGGGAGACCGCCCGCGGTCGATACTGCCGTCGCGAAGGAACGGAATCGTGGCGCCGGCGCTCAAGAACGCCAGCGCAAGCATGTTGGTGGCGATGGCGACGCGGGGTTCGCAGCCAAACAAGAGCAGTGTCGGCACCGTGATCAAAGACGTCGCGCCCGTGACGACGCTGATCATGCTCGTCGCAAAGAAGACCGCGCCAATCAGCACCAGCTCCTCGGTTGTCATGCGAACTCAACTCAGAATCTCGTGAAGAACATGCCCATGCACATCGGTCAGTCGTCGATCGATTCCGTTGTGATGGTACGTCAGCCTGGTGTGATCGATTCCCAGCAGGTACAAGGCGGTCGCGTGCAGTTCGTAGCAGTAGACGGGGTCCTTGACGGTCTTATAGGCGAATTCGTCGCTCTCCCCGTAAGCCACGCCTCGTTTGATTCCCCCGCCGGCCAGCCACGAGGTGAAGGCGAACGGGTTATGGTCGCGACCCTTTCCGCCTTGCGAGCAGCACATCCGACCGAACTCCGACGTGCAGATCACCAACGTCTCATCGAGCAACTTGTTGGCCTTGAGATCCTTGAGCAGGGCGGCGACCGGCTTGTCAAAAAGCCTGGCTTCACGGCCGTGGTTGTTGACCATGTCCTCATGGCCGTCCCAGTTCTGACGAGGGAAGCCGGCGTTCAGCGCGCCCGACCAAACTTGTACGAACCGGACGCCGCGCTCGACGAGCCGTCGGGCCAGCAGGCACTGGCGAGCGGTTGGCGCCGTCAGGGGGTCGTCGAGTCCATAGAGTCGATGGACCGCCTCGCTCTCTTTCGAGAAGTCCACCACTTCGGGCGCCGATAATTGCAGTCGGGCCGCCAATTCGTAGGAGTTAATTCGCGCATCGAGCTCATTGTCGCCGGGACGCTGCCGGGCATGCTCCGCATTCGCAGTTTGAAGAAACCGCAATGTGTCGCGTTCACCGTCCGCGGAGAGTCGTTCGTCGGCCCGCGGAAACAGGTTATCGATCGGAGGAGCGGACGCTCGCGTCGCGAGCGCCGTTCCCTGGTACGTTGCCGGCAGAAAACCCGCGCCCCAATTGACCGGTCCGTTCATTGGGAACCCACGTGGGTCCGGCAAGACAACGAAAGCCGGCAGATTTCGGTTGTCGGTTCCCAAGCCATACGTCACCCAGGAGCCCATCGAAGGGAAGCCGGGCAGGACAAACCCCGAGTTCATCATGAACAGCGCGGGTCCGTGGACGTTGCTCTTGGAAACCATCGAGTGGATGAAGCACATGTCGTCGACGCACGTTGCCAGGTGCGGGAACAGCGAAGAGACCCAACGCCCGCACTCGCCGCGCCGCTCAAACGGCCAGTAACCTGGTTGAACCGTGCCCGGAATGCTTTCGAACAGCTCAACTTTACCGCCGGGTTCGAAGGCCTTGCCCGCCCATTTGGAGAGTTCCGGCTTGTAGTCGAACGTGTCGATCTGGCTCATCGCCCCACTGACGAAGATCTGAATGACCTGCTTCGCTTTCGGCGTGAAATGCGGGAGCTTCCCCGCTGAGCGAACCTCGGCCTCGCCGCCGGCCGCCGGGAGTTGCTCCTCGGCCAGTAGGGTGGAGAGCGCCATCCCCGCGAAGCCGCCGCCGACCGTCGCCAGAAAACCGCGTCGGTCGACCAGGCGTGGCTGATGATCGCGTAGTCGATAGTCCGGCATGGCGAGATCCTCCTTTCGATGCGTCAATCCACGTACAGGAATTCGTTGGTATTGAAGAGCGCCCGGCAAAAATTGAACAAGGGTCGCTTCGCGACGAACTGCTCGGCGAGCTCCATTTCCCGCCCTGACGGCTCGCGCCCCAGCGCCAGTCGATAGGCCGCCTTCACTTGCGCACCCACGTCGCCCGGATGAGCACCGGCCAGCCGTGTCGCCAGGTGATCGGCTTGCTGAATCACGAAGGGATTGTTGAGCAAAGACAGCGACTGCAAGGCGGTTGTCGTCGAACTGCGGGCCGGCGTACAACTCGATGGGACCGGAAAGTCGAACACGTCCATGAACGGATTGGGCGTGCTCCGCACGATGAAACTGTAAACGGAGCGTCGCCACCGTTCGGGACGATCGGCCGTATCGCAATAGTCATAGACCGGCGATTTTCGGAACTCATAGCGAAACGCCTGGAAAGCGGGGCCGCCCATGCTGAGGTCGAGCTTTCCGCTCACCGCCAGAATCGCGTCGCGCACCTCCTCGGCCGACAATCGCCGACGATTCATCCGCCACAACAGACGATTGCCCCCATCGACGGCCGCCGCGTCGGCGTCGTGCCGTGAAGACCGCTGGTACGTGGCGCTAAGCATGATGAGACGGTGCATCTCCTTGATGGACCAGTTCCGCCGCTGGAACTCGGTCGCCAGCCAGTCCAGCAATTCGGCATGCGACGGGAGCTCGCCGTTGAAGCCAAAATCGCCGGGCGTGCTCACGATGCCGCGCCCAAAATGGTAGTGCCACAGGCGATTGACCATCACTCGGGCTGTCAGCGGATTGGCGCGATTGGTGAGCCAGCGCGCCAGGGCGAGGCGGCGTGCTCCGTCGGCGGCGTCGGCACCGGTCAGTTCAGCGCGGAGGCCCTTAACCGCGCTCAGGGCCGCTGGAGCAACCTCGTCGAGTGGCGACTCCGTGTCGCCCCGATTCAGGACATGGGTCGCGGGAGGAATCTCCGGGATCACGGCGTACGTCAACTCGACTTTCGGCAATTGCGCGTACTCGGCTTCCAGCGCGGCGATCTCGCCGCAAAGTTTCGCGCGATTTTGCGCCGTCTCTTCCGTGCGGGCATCGGGAGCCCGCGCGTCGATCTCCGCGACGCCGATTCGCTTCTTGTGGATGTCGAGCCGGATCTGTTCCATCCGGCGCGCCTGTTCGTCGGTGGCCTGCCCCCGACTGATCCGGTCGCCGCGACGGACGCCGGCAAACACCGCTTGCAGGCCGTAATAGTCTTTTTGCGGAATCGGATCGAACTTGTGGTCGTGACACTTTGCGCACCCGACGGTCAAACCGACCGTGGTCGTCATCACCGTCGTGAGCATGTTGTCGAGGTCTTGCAGCCGCGTGCCTCGGCTGGCAACCGTTCCTTGAATGGCGGTCACAAAGCCGGAATAATCCCACGGGCCGGCCGCCAGAAATCCGGTGGCGATCACAGTGGCCGGATCGGCGGGGGCCAACACGTCGCCGGCAAGCTGTTCATGTAGAAACTGATCGTAGGGTTTGTCGTCGTTGAACGCCTGGATGACGTAATCGCGGTAGCGCCAGGCATGGGGGCGCGGATAGTCGAGCTCGAAACCGTGTGAATCGGCGTAGCTCGCCAGATCGAGCCAATGCCGTCCCCATCGTTCGCCGTAGCGGGGCGACGCCAACAAACGATCGATGAGCCTGGCGAAGGCACCACCCGAGGCATCGGCCAGAAATTCATCGATTTCCGCGGGCGTGGGCGGTAGCCCGTGCAGGTCGAACGTGGCGCGGCGAATCAGCGTCAGCCGGTCGGCGGGCGGCATGGGGGCAAGCTTCTCTTCTTCGAGCCGCCGCAAAATGAATGCGTCTACCGGCGTGCGAACCAACGCGGCATGGTTGACCTCGGGGACGATCGGCCTCACAACCGGCCGCAACGACCACAGAGTACCTGTGACCTCAACCCCTTTGGGCCAGTCGGCGCCCGTCTCAATCCACTGGTGCAAGCTCGCCAGTTGCCCGGCAGTGAGCGGCTTCGCCTTCTTCGGCATCTGCGGCTCGTTGCCGCTGACCATGTCGAGCAACAAACTTTCGCCCGGCTTGCCTGGCTCGATGGCCGGACCGCTATCGCCGCCTTTCAACAACGCCTCGCGGGTCGTCAGGTCCAAACCGCCGCTGGACTTGTCGCCGTTGTGGCAGGCCGCGCAGCGTTCCGATAATACGGGGGCCACCCGGCGCTCGAAGAATGACTTTCCATCGTCCGCGTTCGTCAATGAGCCCGAGGGGTTCGCAAGCGCCATGCTCATCAATCCAACCCATGGGCCGAGACGACGGTGACCGGGCCGGCAGGCTCGCGTTGAGCTCGAATCGGGACGGGCTCGATGGATGCTTGACATGGTTGGTTTCCCGGTTCTCTCGACGCCATACGGCGTCATGCCCAATTCCGCACGAGCAACTCAACGACCGAGTCGATCTCGCTCGACGTGGTGCCGCGCCCAAGGCTGAAACGGACGGCCCCCAGACCAACGTCTTCCGGCACACGCATTGCTTCGAGCACCGGGCTAACGTGCAAACTGCCGGCATGACACGCCGAGCCGGTCGAGGCCGCGACATTCGGGATGAGCGCGAGAACCTCATGCCCACGACGTTCGCGAAAACTGACGTTGAGGGTGTTGGGCAGACGATGCTCAGGATGCCCATTCAGGACGACACGCTCACCAAAATGGGTCTGCAACGCTTGCCAGAACGCGTCGCGTAATTCAGCGACGGCCGAACTGTCGATCCACGAAGACGCCAGCTCGCAAGCCGCGCCCAACCCGACGATTTCCAGAACGTTCTCGGTCCCCGCCCGCCGGCCTGCTTCGTGCTCTGCTCCGTGCATGAACGGCTCTAGATCCAGACAGGCGCCCTCGCGGACGAACAGCGCTCCGACCCCCTTCGGCCCATACAGCTTGTGGCCGGCGACGGAAAGCAGATCGACACCGAGCGACTCGACGTCCACCGGAATCTTGCCAACGGTCTGGGCGGCGTCGCTGTGACACACTACGCCATGCTCACGTGCTATGGCCGCGATCTCGCCCAGTGGCTGGATGGTCCCCACCTCGTTGTTGGCGTGCATGATCGAGACGAGCGCCGTGTGGGGACGAATGGCTCGCCGAACGTCGTCGGGGTCGACCAAGCCGTAACCATCGACCCCAAGCCGTGTGACTTCAGCCCCCAAGGTTTCCAGGAACCGGCACGGCTCCAGGACGGCCGGATGTTCGACGACGCTGGTGATGACGTGGAAAGGAGCGCGGCCCACTGCATGAGACACAACGCCGCGCGCTCGACGCGAGAAAAAAAGGCCCTTGAGCGCCTGGTTGTCGGCCTCGGTCCCACCCGAAGTGAACACGATCTCGGTGGCGTCGCAGCACAGTAGCGCGGCGACTTGCGCCCGCGCCGTTTCTACTGCATCGCGTGCCGCTACGCCCGCCCAGTGCAGGCTCGACGGATTACCGTACGCTTCCGCCAGAAACGGCGACATCGCGGCGATCACCTCGCGAGCGAGTGGCGTCGTCGCATTATGGTCGAGGTAGATTCGCTGACTCATGGGTCGTCTTCCGGACGATCGGCTCGATCATGCGCCCAACAATGGGCATTTCCGGCTAGGTTCGTCGGCTCGCCTTGGGTTGCGGCTTCCGCTGAAGGGAGTTATTCAAACGCTCCTTGTCGACGCGGATTTCGTCAGGCGTCCGCTTCACGGCAGGCTCCTCCCTTCCGACCAGCGCAAGCATGTCTTGCACGAGCAGGGGGCGGCAAAGGTAATAGCACCGTAGGGCCCCGTCCTGGGCGTAATCCACCAGTTTCGCGTGACGCAGCACTGCCAGGTGCTGCGAGATGTTGGCTTGCCGCGCCGGAAGTAGTTCCTCCATGTCCGTGACGCACTTCGGTCCGGCGACCAACTCCTGAAGAATGGCCAGCCGCGTCGGGTGCGAGAACGCTTTGAGCACCTCCGCGGCGGACTGTGGTTCAAGGGCCACAAGCATGTATTGTCATCCCATTCGAGTATTCGATTTCTCGAATATTCTATTCGGCTACGTCAAGCTGTCAAGGCACGAGCGATCGCAAAGTCAAATCGAGCCGTCACGGTGGGTTAAACTCCAACCGTCCAACGTCAATTCCGCAACCCATTGGCGTCACTCGTTCTGAAAACCGCCTTCTGGTGACTTGGCTGAATAGGTCGGGTTTAACGGTGGAATTCACCGATGGTAGCGGTTGACGAGGGTTTGCCGAGGTTACGTTTCGTCCAGGTTCTAACGGTTATATCAAGCCCAACGCGCGAATCTGCCGAATTCACCGTAGGCGGGTTTTCAGGGGGGAAATCCAATGCGATTTATTAGCTTTTCGTGGCGATTCATCATATTCGGCACCATCGCGCTGGCCACGGGCGGGTGGGCGTCTTTGGTCTCGGCCCAAGGGTTGCCGATCAGTACGTCGTATGGCGGCTCGAGAATGCAGTCGCCGGACCTCGACGACACGGACGGCACCCAGAACGCGACAGCGGCGGGACCGCGCGCCCTGTCCCCCACCCATGGCGACGACAGGTATCGGGCAATTCTCGCGCGGCTTGAGGCCCAAGAGAGAGAGTTGCGGGACTTGCGGAAACGACTTGGCCAATCCGCCGGGCCGGCCAGCCTGGTAAGTCAGCCGGACCCTGCTTCGGGCTATGGACCGGCCGTGCCACCGGGCGCCCCGCCCATGCCGCCGCCGCCATCGCTGGCCGACGTCGCGCCGGCCGACCAAGGGCCCTCGTTGGACGAGCGAGTGGGGAAACTCGAGAAGCTCACCGCCCCCAAAACCCCGCTGATCAGGCTAGCCCGGATTATTCATGGTCCCGTAGCTGGCTTCGCAAGAAGTCTGGCCGTGGACGCGAGTTACGCTTGAATTCTTGCGAATTCTGCTACAGCACTCTGCGCCCGTTCCTCCTTGGTCCATGAACAATACGGGATAGC
>DATLQY010001199.1:0-3049 GCA_035534975.1 Pirellulales bacterium | reverse complement strand
CGGATGAACCCGGTAATGAACGTGCGAGGGTTCGCCAGCGCGAGTTGCTCGACGATGTCGCGGCGGACGGCCTCGGTGGCGGTGGCCGTAAGCGCGATCGTCGTGGGGTTGCCCAGCATTGCCCGGAACCGTCCCAGCTTGGCGTAATCGGGCCGGAAATCATGGCCCAACTGGCTGATGCAGTGCGCCTCGTCGACCGCCAAGAGCGTCAAGTTCGCCGCTCGCACCGCTTCGAGAAAGCGGGGGCTGCGGAACCGCTCGGGCACCACGTAGACCAGGTCGAACTGGCCGGCGGCCATCGCCGCCAGTCGGGCGTGTTGCTCGGCCGGTTCCAGCGTGCTGTTGACGAAGGTGGCCTTCATCCCACGCGCCCAAAGCTGATCGACCTGGTCCTTCATCAAGGCGATCAATGGCGAAACGACGAGCGTCACGCCGGGCCGGGCGACGGCCGGCAATTGATAGCACAGACTCTTCCCGCCGCCCGTCGGCATCACGCAAAGGCAATCCTCGCCGGCGAGAACGGCATCAATCACCTCGCGCTGGCCCGGCCGGAAGCTCGTCAGGCCGAACAGCGAAAGAGCGGCTTCGGGTTGGATCGGTCCGGTGTCGGGCATAAATGGCGAGGAGATTGCGAATGATTACCGGTGGTCTGGTTCGGCCAGCATGGTCGCTTTCATCCGTTTTTCAGCCGCGAGCGCCGGCCCCGTTCGCGCCGAACAACGCCTCCAGGCAAATCGACGACCAGGTTTCGAACCCGGACAGGTCGGCCAGAAGTTCCTCGACGGGGCGAAAACCACACTCGACCAGTTCGCTCTCGCGGGGACTGACGGCCGGCTCGTCGACGTCGAACAAATGGACCACGCCCAGGTGGACGCGGCCGACCTCAGACTGATCGTCGTTGATCAATCCGACACAGCGCTGGGTGAAGCGGGTGTCGATGAACACCTCCTCCTCCAGCTCACGGCGAAGACCCTCGAGGTACGGATCGGAGCCAGCGGCGGCGGCGTCGTCGTGCGAAATGTGGCCGCCAATCCCCACGCTTCGCTTGCTGTGGAGCCGTTCCTCGCCCTGCCCTTTGCCCCGGGTGTACTGAAATACCTTCTCAATGCCGTCCGGGCCGCGGTGGCGGAAGATGCAATAGGGAATGAGCTGTTTATAACTCGGATCCCGCTCCATTTCGCCTCGTGGCCGATAGTGCGTGTGGGCCGGATCGAGCAGCTCGTCGAGGTAGCGGTCGACGTCGGTGGAGAATCCCTGGAAGTACCCCAAACGATGGAACAACGCGGTCGGCACGACCAGGATTTCCTCGGCTTGGACGTCGGGCACGGGCGATTCCTTTCGATGCGTCAAATGAGAAGGTCGATTGAATGGACACAGTATAAAGGGTGTCGCGGCCAGCGGCGAGAGGCAGTCAACATTGTGGTCACTCGTTCCCACGCTCCGCGTGGGAACGGCTCCCCGGACGCTCCGCGTCCACGTACTCAGCCAATCTCGGTCGTTGCGCGGGGCCGTGCGCCTTAACTGCCTCGTGAGTCGTGCGTCCCGACGGGAAGCGCGCTCGATGACCACGACTGTTTGCGATATAATGACCGAATGCCCGAACAACCGCTCAATGAACTCGCCGGCCGCACGGCCGTGGTCACCGGCTCGTCAAGCGGCATCGGCCGCGCGATCGCCCTGGAGCTCGCCGCCGCAGGCGCGGCCGTGCTGGTCCATGCGCGCTCGCGGCTCGAGGCGGCCGAAGAAACGGCGGCGGCGGTGCGGACACGCGGGTGCGAATCTGCGGTCCAATTATTCGATCTGGCGGATGAACCCGCCCACGAGGCGTTGGTTGCCGCCGCCTGGGGCTGGCGGGGCGACGTCGATATTTGGATTAACAATGCCGGTGTTGATGTGTTGACGGGCGGCGCAGCCGCTTGGTCGTTCGAGCGGAAACTGGCCCACCTCTGGCGCGTCGACGTGTCCGCCACGCTGCGGCTTTCACGGCTGGTCGGCGCGCGGATGAAAGCTCGTGGCACGGGCACGATCATCAACATGGGCTGGGACCAAGCCGAGCACGGCATGGCGGGCGACAGCGGCGAGTTGTTCGCGGCGATCAAGGGCGCCGTCATGGCCTTCACCAAGAGTCTTGCGCGGTCGCTGGCGCCCGAGGTGCGAGTGAACTGCCTGGCGCCGGGTTGGATCAAGACCTCCTGGGGCAATGCGGCAAGCGACGATTGGCAACATCGCGCGGTTGACGAGAGCCTGTTGGCCCGCTGGGGCACGCCCGACGACGTTGCCCGTGTCGCCCGGTTCCTCTCCTCGCCCGCCGCCGGATTCATCACGGGGCAGACGATCGCTGTGAATGGGGGGCGCGCTCAAGGCGGTAGGCGATAATTCCATGCAAACCATCGAAGAAATGATTGACTTGTTCCGCGTCCAGCCCGGCAAACGCGTAAAACTAAAGGACTTTGACCCCGCCTGGTCGGGAGATGAAGAGATCCCCAAGGCCGATCGCAGGCGGTACGCCGAGGATCTCCTCTCGCAAGACATTTCGGCCTTGGCCGAGGCCCAGGAGTTGCTCTACGCCTCCGACAGATGGTCGCTACTCTTGATCTTTCAGGCCATGGACGCCGCCGGAAAGGACGGCACGATCAAGCACGTCATGTCGGGTGTCAACCCGCAGGGCTGCCAAGTTTACAGTTTCAAGCACCCGTCGGCCGAGGAGCTGGACCACAGTTTCCTCTGGCGATGTATGAAGGCCCTGCCCGAACGCGGCCGCATCGGGATCTTCAATCGCTCGTACTACGAGGAAGTGTTGATCGTCAGGGTCCATCCGGAACTGCTCCTCGCCCAGCACGTGCCTGGCGCCAAGCCCAACGGCAAGCTCTGGAAGCAACGCTACGATGACATCAACCGCTTCGAGCGGCACCTGACCCGCAACGGCACCAAGGTGCTCAAATTCTTCCTGCACATCTCGAAAGACGAGCAGCGGAAGCGGTTCCTCGAGCGAGTTGACAACCCCAAAAAGCATTGGAAGTTTTCTTCATCCGACATGCCCGAGCGCGAA
>DATLQY010001198.1:0-6923 GCA_035534975.1 Pirellulales bacterium | reverse complement strand
CTCCTTCAATTCGGAGACGCCCGCGTCAACGGCCTTGTCCATGCGCGTCCCCCCGCCGTCGAACACCTGCTCGATCGCGCTACGAAGTTGCCGCTGATCGTCGGTCAAGCCGGAGGTGCGATGGATATCGTTCCCGAAACCGATCACCGCGATCAGATCGCGGGTGTCCTTGCGGCGCTCGATGAAACCCGTCGCGGCCCGCTTGACCTCGTGCAGCTTCGCGCCGTTGAGATCGCGCGGGTTACCGCTGAAGAGCATGCTGCCCGAACAATCGATCAACAAGCACATCGCCCGTGCGGCGGCGCGCTCGCCGCGGGTGGCCGCCAAGAGCACCTGTCCCACGAGCGCGCCGAGCAAGCAACCGGCCGCACCCAAAAGCGCGAAGCGGCGGAGCTTTGGGTCGGACAAGACATCCTGGAGCGGGGCGGTTTGCATGCGGCTGGGTTCAGGGTTCAGGGTTCAGGGTTCAGGGTTCAGGGTTCGGGAGGTCGGGGTTCGGGGTTCGGGGTTCAGGAGGTCGGGGTTCAGGGTTCGGGAGGTCGGAAGTCGTATCCACTACAAGGAAGATGATCCACAGATTTCGCCGATTGCGCAGATTGTCGTTCTGAATTTGTCAGCCGTTGGTCGTTTAGAATCGAACATGAAACCCCACCGGGCAAGCCGCCATTGATCACGTTCCATTGGTCGTGTCGCCTCCTCTTCCCCTTTTCCCCTCATCCCCTTTTCCCCTCATCTCGCGGTGTCACCGGGGGGCCTTCATCCTTCATCCTTCATCCTTCATCCTTCATCCTTCATCCTTCATCCTTCATCCTTCATCCTTCTCCCTTCATCCTCTGCTCGTTCCCACGCTGGAGCGTGGGAACGGCGTTTTCGACGCTCCGCGCATTTGCCTCCGTGAGGACCAGCCTACGATGGGTATCGGGACGCGGAGCGTCCGGGGATGTGTTCCCACGCGGAGCGTGGGAACAAGTGCGACTTTCCGTTCATCTTTCATCCTTCATCCTTCATCCTTCTCCCTTCATCCCTCTCGGCAAATTCGTCGGTAACACTCGAGCGTGGCTCGTACGGCGAGGCAACGACGTCGCGCGTGGCCGAGGCCAGGTCAACGACCTTGGAGTCGAGATCGATCGTGGGCGCAGGTTCGCCGTCGGCGGAAACCAAGGCGTCCTCGGGTAAGACCAGGACGTCGTCGTTTTCCATCGCCCGTCCGACGGACAAGGTCAAAAGCTCCTCGCCCTCGGGCGTTGGTTCCTCGGTCGGAACCACGAGGCTGTCGTCGTCGATCGGCGGCGACCCCTCGGCGGGCGGCGACTCCTCGGCGGGCGGAGGCGGCGCGGGCGTCTCTTCGATGACCCGCAACAAGACGAGCGTGCTGTCGTCGAAGCGCATGCGGGTTGCCGACCGCAATGCGAAGATTTCGTCGCGCCAGGCTTCATCGCTCATGCCCCAGTACCGTTCCCACTCAATCGGATCGCCGGCTTCCTGACACTCGACCGCCCAGAGCGCGATCGCGTCGGTGGCCAACACGAGCAAGTCTCCGGGCAGGCAGCGCTCGTCATAGCGGCGGAATTCGAGCAGATGGTCGCGTTTGCGGTCGATGCTTTGGACCACGGCGGGGTTGAGCCCAAACTCGGCGGAACCTGTCAGCGGGTACCAAGCCAGCCATTTCCCCTCGCGCACGTGGAACAAGCAACTGTCGCCGATGGCGAAGCTGTACAGTTGGTAGTTCTTGGCCAGCCCGTCGTCGCCCTTCTCGTCGGGCCAGAGCTCACACCACAGAAGCGTGGTCATCGCCCCGTCGACCATTTTGGGCCGTTGGTACCAGGTCAACTTGGCAGTGTCGATTCCGCCGGCCCAGGCCGCGCGCCGACGCGCAAGCCAATCCTGGAATTCGCCGGGGACGTCGAAGCGGGGCGGGTCATCGATCGTGGCCCGGGTCAGGACGCGAGCCCACGGCCCCGAGAAAATGGCCGAACTGACGCCATCGGCGATGGCCGCCAGGCCCCGTTCGGCGTCCAGTTCGAAAGCGTCCTGGTACTGATCGGGACTGTCGGCGTCCTTGGCCAGCCAGAAGGTTTGCGACAGAAAACGCACGTTTAGTCAGTTGTCAGTGGTCCGTTGTCATTGGTCCGTTGTCATTGGTTTCCTCGTTCCCACGCTCTGCGTGGGAACGTCTCCACGGACGCTCCGCGTCCTCGTTCCCGCCTTCCACGTTTGATTCGATCTCGTCGTGATACCGATCGTCTACCTGGCCGCGGAGCGGCCGATCTTGCGTTCCCACGCGGAGCGTGGGAACGAGAACATCTCGTCGTGATACCGATCGTCTACCTGGCCGCGGAGCGGCCGACCTTGCGTTCCCACGCGGAGCGTGGGAACGAGAACATCTCGTCGTCATACTGATCGTCTACCTGGCCGCGGAGCGGCCGATTTCGCGTTCCCACGCGGAGCGTGGGAACGAGGGGAATTCGGAACCGTTACGGCGCATCAAGCGCGTTTCTGATCCCCTCCAATAAGAGATCGAATTTGCCGTTAACGATCATGCCACGGGCACCGGGCGTGACGACCTTCGGGCGGTCGGCCGAAAGGCGCTCGCAGGCCAAGAGCGGGCTCGTGGCCGACCAGAGGGCCTTGAATCCCGCTCCGTCGATTTCGTCGTCGCAGTCCGGATATGCCAGCGACTTGTACGGCGTTTCCGTCGACAGCAAATGGTAGAGCGTCGGCGGGCCAGCGGCGGATGAAACGGCCGCAAGCGAGGCGCGGGCTCGTTCGACTTCGTCAGCCTCGACACAACCGCGCGTCAAGTGTACGACGACCGGCGCCAGGGAGACCGAACGATGGGCGGCGCACCATTCGGAGACGATGTTCGCGGCGGCCGAGAAGCCGGCCGCGGGCGGACACGCGGCGGTCGGTTCCAAGTCGAAATAGATCGGCTTTTTTCGCGTGACCGTCAATAGACCGCCAACGCCGTTGGAGACCTGCTCCTCGAACTCCTCGACGCGGACCGCCCCGCCGGCCAACTCGCCGTTGGGAACCGTCGCGCGGCCGGTCAGCGGACCATCGAACGTGGCGCGGACCTCGGGCTGTCCCGCCGAATCGGCGCCGTACGAGACGATCGCCACGTCGATCGCGCGATCGGTACACCTCGAGACCTGTTTTACCAACTCGTTGGCCTGGTCTTGCAGCCTGGTCAGCGTGCTCTGGGGGTTGCCGCTGAACGGATCGGACACCGAACGATCGAGCACGAACACCACCAGCGCCACCGCTTCGCCGGCGGTCGCGCCGGGGGCGGTCTCCACGGGAGAAGCGGCGTCCATCGAGGCGACCGCGGGCATCGATACGGCCGAAGTTTGCGATGCCGTTGCGTCAGCGGTGGGCGGGTCGCCTCCTTTCGACGGCCAGCTCTCCGTGTGCTTTTTCACCAGGGCGAACATGCGGATCAAGTCGGCGATTTTCGCGTTGTAGATCAACCCTCGCGCGCCGGCGTTGACCGGCACCCTCGCATCTCGCAGGGCCTGGGCAAGGTGCGCGGGCAACAGGCTCGCTCGGCGGAAAAGGTCTCGAGACGAACCGAGCGTGAGGTAGACGTAGTTCGATGGATACAGCGCCGGGGCCACGGCCGCGTGCGCCGCCAGATGGGCTTGCAGCACCAGCGGCGGCCCGGCCGGCGTGACCAATTCCATCAGCTTGCCGACGGCCACCTGCGGATTGCCGTCGCCCGAAGCGCCGCTGGAGATGTGGACAAGCAGCGGCAAGCCCGGCATGGGACCGGCGCCGGTAAGCCAGCGAGTGAGCAGGCCACGGCAGAAATCGAAAGCGGCGATCTGCGGCGCCCTCACACCCAAGGCGGGCGCGTACCAGACCGGAAACTCCACCGGTTCCTCGCGGGCCACGCCGAAGCCGCCGGCCGCGGGAATCTTGCGCGTGCGCGTCTCGACCTTCAACGGTGCCGAGGCCAACTCGCCTGTGCCCACGAAGTCGCGCGTGGCGAGCGCTCCGCTCCAGCGGCATCCCACGTTGACCTGCCCAAGGGCGTCGGCCTGGTAGCCGACCAGTGCCAGGTCGAAGCTGGGACCGGCGGCCAACTGGGCCAGGAGCGAGTTGACCGCCGTCGCCACGCGCTCGGCGTTCGAGCGGGTCGAGGCCTTGCCGTCGGTCGTCACCTCGCCCATTACGGCGCCCATGCCGGCCGATTCGTCGACGAGCAGAATCACACAACCTGGGGAGGAGGGATTGTTCATGGCGTTTCGTCGATCCCGATGGTAGCGGAATTCGTGAGAATTCCGAGGCTGTTATCGTAAGTTCCCCGGCGTCGCGGCCCGCGTTCCCATATCGAGGAACTTGATCAAGGCCACCATGTCGGCGTTGAAGGCCATGCCTCGGGCGTTGGATTGCAGTTCGAACCCCTCGGCCACGGCCCGGTTGCGGATCGGCTCGGGAAGCACGCTCGACATTTGGAACAGCACCCGCGCCAAATCGTCGGGCAGGATTTCGTTGCTGGATGGGAACAGAAACGGGTCGGCGGCGGTCATCGAAAGGTGGCAGTTGAACAGTAGAACGTTGCCGTCGTCCGTCGCCAGGTCTTTGACCGCGTCGGCGTAGGGAACCGGGTCGCCGTCTTGCGACTCGCCGTCGGTGATGTTGATCACGATCGGCGGAAAGCTCGCCTGGTGCTCCTTGATCCAGTTCTCCAGCACCTCGTAAGCGTGGTGCAGCACGTTGCACATCGGCGTGCCGCCGTCGGCCTTGGGATCGACCCAGACGGGCATTTCGGAGGGCATTTCGATCATCTCGCCGGTGTCTTCGTCGGGCAACTGCTGTGTCACCTGGTCGATTCGCAGTGGGTTGGTGCCGATATCGGCGATCGAAACCAGCTCGCGGCCGGCAAGCGGGCCTTGCAGCGCCGATTCGAGAATCGGGTTCCCCAGGTTGTCGGTGCGGTAGCCGATCACTCCCACGTCCATCCAGTCCTTGATCCCGGTGTCGCCGCTGGCCCGGATCGTCATGTTCTGCAGCCACGCGTTGATGGCCGTGACCAGCTCGTCGCACTTGCGGCGGGTGGAGTTGCCCAAGGGCTCTTCCATCGAATACGACTGGTCGAGCAGAAACAGGAAACACGCTTTGCGGGCACGACTGATCTCTTGTGTGTACGGCATACCGAGGCTCCTAAATCGAGAAAGATTCGCATGCATGGCGGGTGGTGACCACCCTACTTCTCTTTTCCCAGAACTTGTTCGAATTGAGGCCAGTGGTCGAGAATCCGGCGGGCCGTGGCGGCGCGTTGGCTGAACGACCAATCGCGGCACGACCTGTCGGGCTCATCGTCGACGCCCCAACGCTCGCGGTACGCCGCCAGTTCCGCATCGATTTCGTCGCACCGCCGGGCAAAGTCGCGCCAATCGTCCTGAGTGCCGCCGCGGCGCGCGAGGCGCTCGGAGCGATCGTTATACTCCCGCGCCCATTGGACGTACATGGGCGTGGCTGGGGGCGCGATGAGACTGTCGCGGCTGATTTGTTCGTCGCCCCTGGGCCGCTCGGTCTGGTGGCGCTTGTCGGTCCAGAACCGCCACTGCTCGGCCCCTTTGGGGAGCAGGAACTTGCCGATCTTTCGCTGGCCGTTCTTGGTCTCGACCTCCTGCTTGCCGAGCAGACCGTCGGGAAGCGCCTGTCGTGGAAAGCCGGTCGTCAGAAGCCACTCGACGACGCGTGCCCGCGCGCGGTCGCGCGAGGCCTGGTCGACCGTCGAGTCGCCGACGATCAGGGCCGCCTGGTCGAGCATCGATTCCAACTCGGCGGGCTGGGCCAGATCGGCGATCGCGATATCGACCTTCAAACGGTCGTGGCGACGTTGGATCTGAGCGTGGAGGTCTCGTTCGGCTTCGCTGGGCGGCTCGGGGAAGCGGCGGAGAAAATCTTCGATGGTCCGCAGCAGATCGCGATCGGCCGGCGCGGCCGGTTTGCGCTTCTGCAATCGATCGGCGGCCAGCCGGAACTCCGCCCGCCGCCGCAGCGTCTGGAGCTTGGCTTTGGTTTCGGCGTCGCGGGCCAGGGTGAGCGGTTCCTTATCGAGGCGCGCCAGGCAGGCTTCGGCCTTGCCCGCGTTCGCGTCGTCGGTGGCCTTGCCCAACGCCTCGACGATGGTCGACTGGGTGTCGTAGCCGGCGATTTCGGCCTTCAGACGCTCGACACGTTGGGAAAGTAGATTGAAAAAGCCCTCGGCCCCGCCGACCTGGGCCAGCGATCCGGGACGCTCCTTCGTGATGAAGTTTTGCAGCACTTCCAGGGCCTGCTTGGCTTGCCGTTCGCGCTCTAGCGGTTCCGCGGCGGGATTGACTGCAAGGGCATGGATCGCTTGGTACTTGACGACGAGCGCTCGCGCCTCGGCCGATTGCCGCCACTTGCTCGCCAACGATTTGAGGCGATCGCCCTCGACCGGCGGCAAGTTGGCCGGCCGCGTGTCGAGCAGGTCGGTCTCGGCCAATTGGGCGACGAACGACGCCTCCGCTTCTCCGCGCGCGGCCGCGTCGTCGGCCAGGGCGCCGATGGCCTTGACGTCGATGTCGGCCAGCGCCAGGGGCGCGTCGTCGGCCGGCAGCGCCAGCTCGACGAACGTCCAGATGGTCAGCGCCACCAAGGGCATGCAGGCCACAAGTAGCGTCAAGGTGTATTTCATGGGATGAACCGGTACCAAGCGTAACGGTTGCAGTCCCGGTTGTCACGCCGGAACCACTGCCATTTATACGCTGCTTCTCGGCTGGCGCGTTCGGTTACAACTTCGACAGCCTTCAACGGCCGGCGCTGCGTCGACGACCCTCCCGCGCCAGCAAGCGGCTCAACGAACTGCCGCCGCGCAAGCCTCTCGCCCCCGCGCGCAACGCGTAATCGATATTGATCCATTTCTCAGCGGGAGCTTCCTCGACGGCGCC
>DATLQY010001197.1:0-8466 GCA_035534975.1 Pirellulales bacterium | reverse complement strand
TTTCCGTATTGGGGCTTATCCACTTGAAGCCAACCACGCTCCGCCGTGATCCCAACCTCCGACGAATCGGACGCGACACTGATTCCAACCTCATAACGGACCGTGTCGTAGATCGGCTTTGCCATCTTCTGACGTACTTCGTCGGGAATCTTGGCCTCCAACGCTAACTCGAAGCCGCCGCCGGCCCGCCCCCAGAGCAAGTCCACGAAGTTTTGAGTGCGCTCGCTGATTGCGGCATCGAGTCCGTCGGAAACCAATTGACTGAGGAACGATACGACGTCCAGGAACGTCGTCTTCCCGCTGGCGTTCGGCCCAACCAACACCTGGAATTGCCGCAACGGCTGACGGACGAACCGTAAGCAGCGGAAATTGAGCGTCTCGATCAGGGTGATCATCGGGTCTTACCTGTTTAAATTTGGTTCCAGCGGCGACACCATCTTACCAAGGGTTGGCCACTGACGGAAACCAGCCTGGTACCAACCGGACGGCACTCGATTCGCCGAGACGTGGTACCCTAACGATGATGGCGACGGACAATCGCCAGTACCGCCTGGTGCAGCTTGCCGTTGGAAGCCAACAGACTCGTCTTGGCCAAGGGCAGGGGTTCACCGCGGCAAGTGGTGACTTGTCCGCCCGCTTCCTCCACGATCAATTGCCCGGCGGCGAAGTCCCAGGGGGCGAGCTCGTACTCGAAGAACGCGCCGAACATTCCGTCCGCCACCTGGCAGAGATCGAGCGATGCCGCGCCGAAGCGCCGGATACCGTGTATCTGCGCATGGAACAGGTCGCGGATGGCCGCCAGCGTGGCCTCCATCATCGCCCCGCGATCGTAATAAAAGCCGACACCGACCAGCACCTCGTCGAGCCGAGCTTGCCCCTCGACGCGGAGCTTTCGACCGTTGTGCGTCGCCCCTTCGCCGCGCGCGGCGATGTACCAATCGTCGCGGATCGGGTTGAACACCACGCCACACACGGGACGCCCGGCGCGGCAGTACGCGATCGACACGGCAAACTGGGGGATGCGATGGGCGAAGTTGTTCGTGCCATCCAGTGGATCGACGACCCAGAGGTGCTCCGCGCTGGTGTCGGCCTGGTGGGCCTCCTCCGCCAAGACAGCATGACTGGGGAATCGGCGTCGAATCACCTCGACGATTGCCTGCTCCGACTCGACATCGGCGTCGGAGACGAGGTTGTAGCTCTCCTTGCTGCGCATCACCACGCCATCGCGGAAATAGCGCGCGACGATTTCGCCGCCCGCGCGGGCGGCCTCTTGGGCGACGATCAACTCCGCGCTATCCATCCCCGGATTACGATATCGTACCATACTTCATCTTCTTCACATGCCGAGTCAAGATACCCTGGTGGGCCATCGCTCGCCCAAGGCGAGCTTGTCCCACCCTACGGGCTCATTCGCGGCCGCGCGGATGGTCTGCATTCTACCCTCCGCACCGCCCAATCGGTAGAATCGGGGCGCTCCTCAATCCTCTATATCACCGGGCGAGAACCATGGCCAAAGACATCACCGAAGCCGATCCCACTGTCATTCTCGACCTGATCGCGGCATTCCGCCGCTCGAAGACGATGTTTGCCGCCGTCTCCTTGGGCGTTTTCGACGCCCTGGCCGCCGGCCCGCGGGGATTAAGGGCCTTGGCAACGGTGCTGCAAGCCGAACCCGACGCCTTGGAGCGCCTGCTGGATGCTTGTGTCGGACTGGAACTGCTGCGGCGAAACGCGGACGACTACGAAAATACGCCGGCCGCAGACGCTTTCTTGACCAGGACGAGTCCGAACCGGCTGACCGGTTACATCAACTATTCGAACGACGTGATGTGGAAGATGTGGGCCAATCTGGAGGACGCCGTGCGCGAAGGGACGCACCGTTGGAAGCAGACCTACGGTTGGGACGGCCCCATCTTTTCGCACTTCTTCCGCACCGACGAAACCAAGCGCGAGTTCTTGATGGGCATGCACGGTTTCGGGCTGATCAGTTCGCCGCACGTCGTTTCGGCGTTCGACCTGGGCCGTTTCCGTACGATCGTCGACCTGGGCGGCGCGACCGGCCACCTGGCCATCGCGGCCTGCCAACGTTATCCGAATTTGCGGGCGGTCGTCTTCGACGTGCCCGACGCCGTTCCCCTTGCTCAGCAGATCGTGGGGGCCTCGCCCGTCGCCGATCGAATTCGCATCGTGGCGGGCGATTTTTTTGTCGATCCGCTCCCCGAGGGCGACCTGATCGCCCTGGGCCGCATTCTGCACGACTGGAGCGAGGAGAAGATCGTCACCTTGCTCGGCCGAATCCACGCGAGGCTGCCCGACGGCGGTGCGATCGTGATCGCCGAAAAGCTGCTTGCCGACGACAAGAACGGCCCACACTGGGCGCAAATGCAGAACCTGAACATGCTCGTCTGCACCGAGGGTAAGGAGCGGACGCTCGCCGAGTACGAGGTCCTCTTGAAGCGGGCCGGCTTCGTGGAAGTCACCGGCCGTCGGACGCCGTCGCCGATCGATGCGATCCTGGCGGTCAAGCGAGCTCCGCGATGATCTTCGCGCACACGTCCGCTCCGTCCGCCGGCATCGCTTCCGCCGGAAACGGCACGGCCATCAGCCGCCGCAGGTCAGCGGACCAGTTGCCGGTGCTGAAGTCCATGGCCGAGATTGGCCGCAAGCGCACGTAGCGAGCGGCCTCGCGGTCGAAAACCTCGTCCTCGCGGAAATGCCGACGCGGAGGCGCCAGAATCGCCTTGCCGGCCGCTACGCATTCGGAGAGGATCCCATAGCCTGGCTTCGAGACCACGATATCGCAGACGCTCAGCACGTCGGCGAAACTCAGCTCGGGTCCAAGCGTCACGCTCCGGCAGTTCCCACGTTCATCAGCGGTGTTTGGTTCGAAGTGCAAGAAGAGCAGATCGCGATTGGCGGCGGCCGCCGTCGCTCGCGCTTGCGGAGGAATTCGGCCGCGCATCGCCAACAGGACGCGCGGACGACGGTCGGCGGGGTTGATTCGCAGGTGCGTCAATACCTGGCCGGGCGTCTGGGTGGCACGCCTCGCAACAAGCGGCACGGGCACGACCCGGCAAAACATGTCGAACCCCTCACTGGGGCTGAATGGAAGCCGCAAGCAGGTCCCCAGTTTTGTGTAACCGTCGCGGATCCAAGCCAGCAGGTGCCGCCGCGAATCGTCGATGAAGAACGGTTCGTAGATCCAATCCCAGGTGAAATTGCCGATGGCCAGGCCCGGCACTCCGGACTCTTCCGCCACTTCGCCGGCCAGCGAAGGAATGTCCGCGACCACGAGCGAGGCCCTTTCGTAGCGGACAACGGCGGCTTCGCCGGCGATCAAGGTAACGCGGTCGCCGTAGTACCGTTCGATCCGTCGCAACGTCGCCGGCACATCGACGCCCAGCGAGTCGGCTTCCTCGATGGCGCCCGGATCGAGCGAGTTGGGTGTCGATTGGACCGTGACGTTGGGAATCCCGGCAAACAGGTGCGCCGGAGCGCTGGTGCGAACGACGATCCGCGTTTCCGCTGATCGTTTCGCCAAGGCACGCATGATCTCCGAGGCGCGAGTGGCATGACCGTAACCGTGGCCGCTGACATAGTACAGAATTATTCGTGCGTATCGCATCGTTCAGATACAAGGGACATTCGGCCGGAAATCGATTCAATCACGCCGGCGGAAGTTTTTCGATCCGGCTGTTGAGATTATTGGCCCTGAGGAATGCGTCGATTCGTCGGGCTTGTTTTCTGGCGTGCGCCTTGCCTGGAAACTCGGAATCACAGCAAAGGATGCCGGAGTGCCGCTGATTCTCCGCGTGCAGCCGCCGAAAATCGGGTCCATTGAATGTCAACACGACTCGCTGCTGTTGCGCCGCGTACTTCAACACCAGATCATCCGGCGTTGCATCGCCAGACTTGCTCTCGCTGGTTTCGCGCACGGTCACGACGTCGTTACCGAGACGGCGCAAGGCGTAGACAAGTTGCACGGGTACGTGCTCGTCGGCATATAGACGAGCCATGAAACGCTAGCCCCCATTCTCCCGGATTTGTCCGTCGATTTCTTCCGATTGCGCGGCGACATAGGCCCATGCCAGTTCGATATCGGCTTGCGTTAGCGAGGGGTAAGCCTCAATGAGTTGTCGATCCGACCAACCGAGGCGTCGCGCTCGTTCCAGCCCCCACACCGGAATCCGGGTGCCGGGAATGCGGGCGTTCCCGCCGCAAATCCCGGGCGTACAAACGATTGCTCGTTCTTGAATCTTCACTTCGGAAGGAATACTGCTCATGGTTCGCACCTGGACGAAATTCGCGAATTGACCGTGCGTCACGCCGCGCTCAGTGTCATCATTCTACGTCCCGATCGAGAGCATGTTCAAGCCCAGCTCGCGCCGCGTCGAAGTAGACTGGGCCACGCGGGCACCACGTTCTGTTTCAGAAAACTGGTAAAGTCATCGTCATTCCCACGCAATCCGACGGGCGACGCACGCCGCCTGGTAGGTTGCTTCGAGATCGAGAGGGAGGCAGAGATCCGGTTGCAGCCAGAGGGGGAGAGTCGGCAAGGGACCGCCCAGCGTCAGTTGCTCGGCCCAGGATTCCAGGCCGAGGCCCGGCGCGGCCGGCACAGTTCGATGGGCGGTAGCGTAAAGGTCGTGAGCGCCCTGTCCGGGTGTCGAAAGCTGTACGTGCAACAGGTCGAGAAGTTCGGCGTGCAGGTTGCCGGCGCGCTGAGTCACCACGTCGACGATGAGCACGCTCACGCCGCTCGTCAAATAGCTGGCGCACTTGACCGCGAATATGCGGCGGCTGGCAGGCCGGTCCTTATTTGAAGGACTTACGAGTTCGATGGCGGCCACCAGCCGAGGTCCTCCCTCCTCGCGCAGGACCTGGACCTCGAAAACATCGGGATCCTGGAAATCCAGAGGAACGATCGCGATCGGCCTGGGAGGCGCCCACACGGCAATGCCGCCCGACTCCGAGACTTGCGCCGTGCCCATTTGAGAAAAAGTGGCGACGTCAATTTCCACCTGGGACCCCAATTTTACGCGCGCCTCCGCGACAAATTGTTCCGGTAAGACGGTTTGATTGAGATGGATCGCCATCGCCTCGGCCCAAGCGCCATGAAAGCTGTCCCAGTGCCGCTGTTGACTCAAGGGTGGCTGGAAGTGATCTAGTAAAGGCATGGGCTAGCCCCCATTCTCCTGAATATGCGCGTCCGAGCGCGCGGCGTCGCGCTCGGTATAATCATTGTACGTCGGTCGTGCTCTGGAAACAATTTCAATGTACCCCAAGGTCGCGAGCTTCAAAACGGTTGCCCAACTGCGCCAACGACTATCGGAGCTGGGACTCGAACTGCCGCTGGATGAGACGATTCTCACGGCCGAAGCCGGCTCGCCCATGGCGGCGCCGTTGACGATCGGGGGAGTGACGGTCGGCAATCGCTGGTGCATCCATCCAATGGAAGGCTGGGACGCCGAGCGCGATGGTTCCCCTTCGGAGCACACACTCCGTCGCTGGCGAAACTTCGGCGTCAGCGGCGCGAAGCTGATCTGGGGTGGTGAGGCGGCCGCCGTCGAAGAATCGGGCCGCGCCAACCCGCGACAGACGTTGGCGACCAGGGCCAATCGCGCCGGATTGGCCCGCCTACTGGCCGAATTACTTGCGGCGCACCGCGCCGTTTTCCTCACAAGCGACGATCTCCTGGTCGGCTTGCAACTCACGCACTCGGGACGCTTTTGCCGTCCGAATTCCGAGCGGCCCGAACCGCGCATCGCTTACCACCATCCGTTGCTCGACGCCAGGTTCGGCACCGACCCGCGCGACGATTCGATCGTCTGGACCGACGCGGAATTGGATCGGCTGATCGATCGGTACGTCGTCGCGGCGGGAGTTGCTCGCGAAGTCGGCTTTCGATTCGTCGATGTCAAAGCCTGCCACGGATACTTGTTGCACGAATTTCTCAGTGCCCGCGCGCGGCCGGGCCGGTTCGGCGGCGACTTCGACGGCCGAACGCGGCTCCTGCGCTCGATCGTCGGTCGCATCCGGCAGAGTTTTCCCGACCTGTTGGTTGGCGTGCGGCTCAGCGTTTTCGACACGGTTCCCTACGTCGCCAGCCGTGAAAACGGTGAGCCGATGCCCCACGAGCACCTGTTACCATACTCGTTTGGTTTTGGCGTCGATCCGCAAGACCCGCTCGCACCGGACTTGACCGAGGCCATCCGGCTGCTGAAGGTACTCTGCGACTTGGGGGTGGCGGCCGTCAACGTGTCGTGTGGCAGCCCCTACTATTCGCCGCACATCCAGCGGCCGGCGGCGTTTCCGCCCAGCGACGGCTACCCGCCGCCGGAGGACCCGTTGGTGGGAGTTGTACGGCAGATCCAGGCTGCCCGCGTGTGCAAACTTGCCGTGCCCGGCTTGCCTCTGGTGGGCAGTGGATACAGTTATTTGCAGGATTTCTTGCCGCAAGTGGCGCAGGCCGTCGTCAAGCGGGGCTGGATCGACGCGGTCGGACTGGGACGAATGGTGTTGGCTTATCCGGGGCTCCCGACCGACACGCTCACGGCTGGAGTGCTCGCGCGCAAGCGCATCTGCCGAACGTTCAGCGATTGCACCACCGCGCCACGACATGGCTTGGTCTCCGGCTGTTACCCTCTCGATACCTATTACAAGGCCCTTGAGGAGGCCGAACTTCTGCGCCATCTCAAGTTCGGTCGGGCGGAATAGGCGTTTGCCTGAAGGAAACGCCCTCTTGCGAATATCGCAAACGCCTCGATCCAACGCGACAATCCTAGCCCAGGAGCGGACCATCGCGTACAATCGCCGGTTTTAGCGAGCGGTGCCCGCGGCCATGTCCGACGTCATTCTCAAGCCACGCAAAGCCCGGCCCTTCTTCGGCCGGCACCCTTGGGTGCTCGACTCGGCAATCGAACGAGTCGAAAGCGAGCCGGCCGATGGCGCGGTAGTTGAGCTGCGCTCCGACCGTGGACAATGGATCGCCCGCGGAGTTTACAATCCGCACAGCCGGATTCGCGTGCGGCTTTATAGCTGGTGCGAGACGGAGCCGTTGGACGATGCTTTCTGGCGCAGCCGGCTCGAAGCGGCCGTGAATTGGCGACGGCGGCTGTTCGACAACATTGCTGACGGCGCCATGCGGCTGGTCAATAGCGAAGCGGACGGTTTGAGCGGGCTCGTCGTCGATCGCTACGCCGGTTACCTGGTGCTGCAAGTCAACGCGCTGGCAATGGCGACGCGGCTGGACTGCATCGTATCTGTGTTGGCCGAACTGGCCCAGCCGCGCGGGATCGTCGTTCGCGCCGAACGCGAGATGATCAAGCTCGAGAAGATGACGATCTGCGAGGGGCATCGCTGGGGTGAATCGCCCGAGGGCCCGGTGTTCATCAGCGAGCACGGCTTACGCTATGGAGTCGAGCTGGGCGAGGGTCAAAAGACGGGCTTCTTTCTCGACCAGCGCGAGAACCGCCGCGTGGCCGCCGGCTACCTGCGCTCGCGGCGGGTGCTCGACGTATTCTGCTATAGTGGCGGCTTCGGTATCTGCGCCGCGGCAATGGGAGGGGCGGCCGACGTGTTGGGAATCGACTCCAGCGCCAAGGCCGTGGCGCTGGCGCGAGCCAACGCCGCGCTGAACGAACTGACGAACGTCAGGTTCGAAGAAGGCGACGCCTTCAAGACGCTCGACGCGTTGGCGGCCTCGGGAGAGCGGTTTGGCGCCGTGGTGCTCGACCCGCCCAAGTTCGCCCGCCATCGTCAGGCGCTGGGCGAAGCCTTGCGCGCGTACCATCACCTGAACAAACAGGCCGTCGAGCTGTTGGAACCCGGCGGCATTCTGGTGACGTGCAGTTGCTCGGGCTACGTCACGCGCGAAGATTTCCTGCACGTGCTGGCCGAAGTTGCCGAGCGAACCGGGCGAAGCGTTCAGGTGCTCGAACAGCGAGGCGCCGCGGCCGACCACCCCGTGGCCGCGACCTGTCTGGAAAACGAGTACCTCAAGTGCTGCATCTGCCGGGTGGCATGAGGTATGAGTGTGGGGTGGGACTTGCGTGCGAAAAATGCCGCCATCCGACGTTTGCAGCGTTGTTGTTATTCCAGTCTTGTTCCGCCACAGCGTGCGGCATGCCATGCCACCGGCTTGCCCGGTGGACCGTGACGTTGGCAGCTACTCAAAGCTGGTTTCCGTTCCCGTCGTCGTACCCCGATTGCCCGGCCGCTGCCTTTGGCAGCGGCCGGGCAATCGGGAGATATTAGCGCCGGCCGTTTGTAGCTGACAACGTGAGACTCCACCGGGCAAGCCGGTGGCATCTTCTGGAACCACTGGGCGTTGTCGGTTATCGGCATTTACTCGTCCTTCTGCTTCTCCTGCAGCTTCCGCTCGCGGTAATCGGCCAGCACGCCTTCAGGGTCGTCATCGAACATGTCGCGGCAACCGGTGCAGCAGACGTAGTACGTCTTCCCCTG
>DATLQY010001196.1:0-2461 GCA_035534975.1 Pirellulales bacterium | reverse complement strand
CGGCGGCATCCCCGGCGGTCAACGGGTTGGCGACGGGATCGGTGAACTCGGCCACGACCTGGCTGCCGGTGTCGGCTCCTTGCGCGCCGACAACGTCCGACACATTTCGCGGAGCAATGCCGGGCAGCAGAGACTGCATGTGCGAAAAGCTCACCGTCGGAGCGCCGCTTGGCGTCCATGTGCCCGAAATTCCGCTCGAGTCGCTGGTAGCTGCCAACGGCGATCCAGCATAAAAATTGGTCGGCAGATCGAGCGTATCCCCGGGCGAACCCTGCGACGCGATGTTGCCTCCGTCGATAGTCACCGTTGCGTCGGGCAGGGGAGAAACTGTAATCGTGTCCTGGCTGCCAGCTCCGGTCTGGAATAAAACGTTCTTGACGCCGGTGAAGGTCAGAGAAGCTCCGCCCTTAACGTCGATCCCGAGACTGTCGGGCGCGCTGTTGGAATTTGTTCCGGTTGTGTCGGCCGCGCTGGGCAGAGGTTGCACGTATATGACAGGTCCGATGCCTACTTTCTGCGGAGTCGTCGCGTGACTGGCCACGTTTAAGTTCTCGACGTTGTTGATCGACGTTTCGCCGTCGAACAGACTCACGTCGGTTAAGTCGAGCGTGCCACCACCCGAATCAGAGAGAATGGTCTGATAGGTTTGTATCGTCAGGTTGGTGAGAGCGACGGTGGCCGGCTGGTCGATGATCGAGAGCTCCGTCTGCGTGTTGCCTTGAGGCGCCGCGACGATCACGCTGCCCAGACCTTGCAGGGTCAGGTCTTTGTCGATCGTGAGGCCGCTTTCCGTGTAGGTCCCGCCGGCGATGTCGATAGTGTCGCCCGGCTGCACCAGCGGCGAGGCGAGGGCCTGACCGATGGAACTGAAGGCGGTGCTAACGTCGCCATCGAGCGGGGCGGCGTCGTAGGTGAGGTCGGCCTGCTGGTAGCTTTGCCCGTTGCCGAAGGTTACCTGATCGCCGGACGAAAGCCGGCCGCTGTGATCACGGTCGGCCGTCAGCAGCAGAACGTTATCGACGTAGAACGTCGTGAGCAGGTGGCGGCTCTCCAACGCTTCAAACTTCGAGGGCCTGCGCTTGCGGACTTGTCGCCGAAAACTGAGTCGGCGAGAGACACGGTCATGCATGTTCACCGCCTCCCCCGAGTCAAAAGACCTTCAAGCCGCTGAAGCGCGAAGAGCGCCCGCCGCGAAAGTGTCTTGCTGGCGCGGCTGCGCTGCCGTTGTTGGCATTTGGCGACGATAAGAACGGTCCATGCCAATGGCTTGAATAGCACCCTTCCCTACTGGCTGCACCGAGTATAATGTAAGATTGCGTCGCGGTCAACGAACTGGCTAGTTGACGCACGGCCTTTCACTTCGGCGCAATGCCGAGTTTGGCAACCAGATGGGAGTTTGAGGGCGTTTTGGCGGAGCGCGGAGGCGATATTCTTCACCTCATCAGCGCGCAGCAACCAGGATTTGCGGCGCGTAGACCTTTTCAATTTGGCTCGCTGGCGGAAAAGGGAGGGTCGGCGCGCCCCGTTAGGGACTGGACAGATAGGGTTCGAGGGGGGCGTACCAGGGGCGGTGCCCCTGACTATTGCGGCGCGCCCTTTCAGGGCGAGCGGCGTTGCCGCCGCCACTTGTCATGGTCTCCGTGCGTCCCCTTCCTACCGCCACTCTGAATCCAAGGAGGCTTTCCGAACGGCCGTGGATCCCATGACGAGCAACACCCCTGTTGCGAGCCACAACACGCATCCCGGATACGGGACGAAGCTCTCGTTCCCGGTAGCCAAAAACGCGAACGAGCCAAAGGCTGATGCCGCCGCCGTGAAGGCAATTCGCTTGGCCAGCTTGCTTCGACGAAGCGAAGCTACGATAAGCGTTGCCAGGAAACCAAGGTTGGCGATGATCCCCAGAACGGAGGCTGGCCGAGAAACTCCCACAAAAACCGCTGGAAACTCGATCACCGATGCCTGCCATCCGTACATTGTGTCCCCACCCAATCGAAACGCTGGCACAGCATTCGCCGCTGCCAGACAAAATAATGCCGCAATGATCAATCCCTTCGGTCGCGGTGGCGCGGGATCGTCACGCTGGACGACAGTCTCGAGAAACGCTTCGCGGTCGACCGGCTCCGCGGCGTCAATACGTCGTAAGAATTCGTCCAAGGCTACGTCGAGATGGGTGGCGGGCGTCGATTCCTCGCGTTCAGGTTTGGGCATAACGGCTAGCAAAGACCCCTCCAGGATTTACATCCCCCACGACTTCGTTCGTGGCGCCGCCGGGCACGTTCGGCGAAGCCCCAGGTTCCTTGACGTCAAAGCCCGCCGTGCCTCCCGTGGTCCGGCTCCACGCTGCCTTCGGCAGTGTGGAACCGGACCACGGGGGTGGGTGTGTTGAGATTGATATACTTCACGCGGCTGAAAACGAGAGATTCACGGTGGCTGGGGCAGAGCCTAAGCGATGCCCCGGTCG
>DATLQY010001195.1:0-4290 GCA_035534975.1 Pirellulales bacterium | reverse complement strand
AGTCGAAGCGATCGAATTCAGCGAGGGAAAGAATTACATCTGGGATATGCGGATCGCCACCAGCTCGATGCCCCCCGCGACACTGCGCCAGATTCTGGGGCACGCGATCCATCGCGACAAGATCGAAGAGCGATTGCAGTTGGCGCGGCTGTTCCTGCTGAGCGAACGGTACAAGGATGCCGAGCGGGAACTGGAAGAGATCGTCCGCGACTTCCCGGAAAGCGAGAAACAATTCACCGCGACCGTACGGGAGCTAAAGCAGCAATTCGCGCGCCGCGCGCTGGCCGAAATCGAACGGCGCCGCGACGCCGGCCAGCACCAATTCGCCGCCACGATGCTCCAGTCATTTCCAACCGACGGCGTGGCGGGCGAAACACTGCAAGCCGTCAAGCAGATGGTTGAAGATCACCGCGGCGAAATCAACGTGTTCGTCGATATCCTCAAGCGGCTCGAGGCCGACATCGCGGCGATCGCGGCTGGGGACTCGGTGCTCGACGAACGCCTCAAGCCGATCCACGAGGAGATCAAGAACGAGTTGTCGATCCATTCAATCGGTCGCATGGCGGCCTATCGCCAATCGTGGGACGAAGACAGTGTCGACACCGAGCAGAAGGTGGCCCTGGCGGTCAGCGGTTGGATGGTGGGCGAGAACGACGCCTTGCGAAAGCTGCCCGTCGCCTTGTCGCTCTTCGAAACCCGCAATCTGCTGCGCAGGTACCTGACTGAGCCGATCAAACTGAAACGTGCTCAGATTCTGGAGGAATTCGAATCGCAGGAAGGCGCCGCGCCGGAAATGGTGGCCAGGCTCTTGGAACACATGCTGCCGCCCCTGCCGGCGCCGGAACCCGAAAAGGAGCAACCGGGCCTATTCAAGCTGGAGGTCGACACCCTGTCCGGTGAGCCACCGGTGACCTATTACGTGCAGCTCCCGCCGGAATACGATCCGCACCGTTGGTATCCGACGGTGGTCACGCTGCACGGGACGGGAACGACGCCGCGTTTGCAAATCGACTGGTGGGCGGGATCGCGGGCCGGCAACGGCCAGCGGTTGGGGCAGGCCACGCGGCACGGTTACATCGTCGTGGCGCCGGCGTGGGCGAAAAAGGAGCAGACCGGTTACAAATATTCAGCCGCCGAGCACGCGGCCGTGCTTAACACGCTGCGCGACGCCTGCCGCCGCTTTTCGATCGACACCGACCGGGTTTTCCTCAGCGGCCACTCGATGGGCGGCGACGCCGCGTGGGACATCGGTCTGGCCCACCCCGACCTGTGGGCCGGCGTGGTTCCGATTGCCGCCCGCGCCGACAAGTTCGTTACGCGGCTGTGGGAAAACGCCCGCAACATGAACCTCTATTTCGTGGGGGGCGAGCTCGACGGCGACAACTCGGTCCACAACGCCAAGGAATTCGACCGCTACATGAAACCAGGCTACAACGTGACGGTGGCCGAGTTCCAGGGGCGGGGGCACGAGGATTTCTCCGATGAGATCTTGCGGCTGTTCGACTGGATGGACCTTCATGTGCGCGATTTTTTCCCCAAGGAATTCAAGTGCCACACGATGCGTCCCTGGGACAATTACTTTTGGTGGGTCGAGCTCGACGCATTCGCCTCCAAGTCGATCTTCGATCCGGACGACTGGCCGCCGCCGCGCGGCTTGCGGCCGGCAACCACGAGTGCTACGGCGAACGTCAACAACGGTTTCAACGTCTCGACCGGTGCGGGCAAAGTGACGTTCTGGCTCTCGCCGAGCATCATCAATTTCAAACAGCGGACGACACTCACCGTCAACGGCACCCGTGCCCGGCTTGGCGGTCCTTTCGTCGAGCCCGACCTGGCGGTCATGCTCGACGACGTCCGCACCCGCGGCGACCGGCGCCACCCGTTCTGGGCAAAAGTCGAAATGCCGTAGGTTTCCGAGGTAGTGGAACTCGTGAGAGTTCCAATGCGCACATCCACGGATCGGAATTCTCACGAATTCCGCTACGATTGTCGGGTCAGCGTGGAGCTGCGTCGAACTCGAACAAGTAGGGGCGCACGAGCGACATGACCGCCGCCGACTGTGTGTATCGCACCCAACGGTGTGCGCGGCCAAGCCAGGGTGTTACCACGAATTGCTGCACTTTGGATTGCAGCTCGCCAAGCCGAGCGACCTCGGAAATGCCGTTCTTTCCCAGTGCGTCCGCGGACCAAAGCTTGATGTAGTGCCGCAGTAACCGATCGCGCGGGTTGATGGTCACGAGCGCGCGATCGACCTGCGTGAGTGCCAGACCGTGCCGCCCGTCCGGCCAGAGCCAATTATTCTCCTCGGCGGCCGCCAACAGCGCGGCTTGCACCGGCCGCCCAACGACGTGCTTGATCTCGATCAATGGTTGGCCGGCGACTTCTCCCCTGGCCAGCCCGTCGAGCGCTGCCGTCACCGTGAGCGCTCCCAGGCTGTAGCCCACGAGGCCGAACCGGGTGCCTGGGTCGATCTGGTCGATCAGCCAGGCCAGGTAGTAGCCTTGCAATTCGCCGCGCGCCGATTTCACTCGGGCATTGTCGGGGTAGTTCATCCTGGAAATGCGATCCGCCGGCCACGACCAGAGAATGAAGCGATAGGGGGCCACCTGCGCGCCAATTCCGTCGATCAAGCGTTCGCCCGACGTCACGGCCTCGTCGGCGTCGAGAGAATTACCGTGTACGTAGACTACGGTGGGCAGCGATGGGTCGATCGCCGCCATGAATTCGTCGCGGCCAAGACGAACCTGGTGGTCGTCGTTTCTCTTCGAGAATTCAATTTGGTCTACGCCTCCGACGAGGTCGCGGCACGTCGGAGCGCGGCGAGTATTGACAATCCAGAATTCCTGCAGGCCACGACCCTCGACACGGCAAGGGCCAACGCGTTCGGCCGCCACCCCTGGTCGGCTCGCCCCAGTGAGCCAAACGCCGGGAAGGGCCAACAGGGCCATCGCCCGCCGACGATCGAGCGTCAAGCGACTGGCATCAGTCGTGTCGGATAGGTGATTCATCATATGAGATAAAGAGAAAATCGACCGCCGGAACATGGACACTCGTTCTTTTCCCATTCTGGCTGTATGTTTGCGGCCAAGGGCCGCCAACAAAAGGCCGTCAAAGCGTAACTAAGATGCCCGACCGGCCAAGAGTGGGTATCTTCCTGATCCGTCGTGTCTTTCCAGGAACTCCGCCGATTAGATAAAATGGGGGGGGGATTGGCGATTCTTGATTGACTTGCCGACTTCATTTTTTATGATGAAGTTGTTCGGGTCTTCGTACCAAACACATACAGAGGGGATTGCCATGTCGCGGAACATTGGCCGCCGGTGCTTCTTGGCGGGGATCGGGTGCACCCTGGCGTGTGGCATTTCCGTTTATCATGCCGCTCGGCTGGACGCTGAGGAAAAAAAAGACGGCGGCAGCGTTTCTCCCTCGGTCGAAGCAGTGCCCTCAAGTGCCGTTACGGACGACGACATCATCAAGTTCATCAACGAGCAGATTCGCAAAGGCTGGACCGACGCCGAAATCACCCCCTCGCCCGCCGCCACCGACAACGAATGGTGCCGGCGTCTGTTTCTCGACGTGCTGGGGCGCGTCCCCTCGGTCGCCGAGTTGGAAAAGTTCCTTACCGACAAGGCGAAGAACAAACGCCCGTTGCTGGTGGACCGTCTGGTCGATTCCGACGAGTACGTCGAGGAGTACGCGCGCAATTGGACCACGATCTGGACCAACATTTTGATCGGCCGCCCGAAGTCGGACCGCGACGAGGCGCGCGACATGGTCGATCGCGACGGGATGCAACAGTACCTGCGCCGTTCGTTTCTGACGAACAAGCCCTACGACAAGCTGGTGTTCGAGCTGATCAGCGCCACCGGCGCGAACAAGCCGGGCGAAGAGGGCTACAACGGCGCGGTCAACTTTCTGCTCGACAACTTGCAAGAGAACGCGGCCACCGCCACGGCCAAGACCGCCCGCTTTTTCCTGGGCTTGCAAGTTCAATGCACGCAGTGCCATAACCATCCGTTCAACGATTGGAAGCAGGACCAGTTCTGGGGCATGAACGCTTTCTTCCGGCAAACCAAGGCCCTGCGGGCGTTTCAAGGACGTGAGATCACCTCGGTGCGATTGGAAAACGAAGACTTCGCCGGCGAAGGCAATAGCGGTGACGTGCGCGACGCCGAGATTTACTACGAGCTCCGCAACGGCGAGATGCGGGTGGCCTACCCGACGTTCGTCGACGGCACGGCGATCGACAAGAGCGGCTACGCCGACGAGGTGAATCGCCGCTTGGAACTG
>DATLQY010001194.1:0-8055 GCA_035534975.1 Pirellulales bacterium | reverse complement strand
GTCAGGCGGAAGCCGAAACGTTCGCCCAACGACGCCTGGTACACGGCGCGGGCGGCCCGTAGGAGTGCTTTGCTGGGCACGCAGCCGAAGTTGAGGCAGTCGCCCCCAAGCCCCCTTTGTTCGACCAGTGCCGTTTTCGCGCCCAGGCCGGCGGCGACCAGCGCCGCGACGATGCCCGCCGTGCCGCCGCCCACAGCCACCAGATTGTAGCGGTCCGCCGGCGCAGGGTTCGTCCAATCGGCCGGATGAACGTTCTCGACGAGCGTCCTGTCGTGTTCGTCGGGCGGCGCCATGTCCATGATGCGTTCTCTTGGAGCTAAACGCGCGGTCGCCGCCATCCGCACCGCGTCGCAGAGTTGGCCGTAGCATAACCGCGACATGGCCGCATTCGCAAGAATTCGGAAATACACGAATCACGCGATTGCGACGCCGTGGTTGCAATACCAAGGCGGAAACACCCGGCCTGCCTCGACACTAACCCGCGGCGCAAGCAAGGCATGTAACAGGAGGAGACGCCGTAATGTCCGCGATCCCGCGATCGCCATCAACTCAATGCGTATCAACGATCTCTTGCCAGCTCGCGGCCTTCGCGGTCCGGCGCACCATCCGCTTGAGGCGGTCCAGATCGGTGACGGTGCTCAGTTGGGCCTTGATGGCTTCGTCCGCGGGACCGAACCTTTCTTCGCCAACGAGCAAGATGTCCTCGCGTGCGCCCTTCTCACGCCCTTCATCGAGGATCATCAGGTAGGTATCGGATTCTTGCATGATTCGAACTCCTCGAAAGATTCTTACCGCCTCTTCCCGCCTCACCCGCAACCCGGTGAGAAGCAGGGTCTCCGTCAACAGCTTCTTCGCCCTCTCGGGCGACGCCTCCTTCGTCAGACGCTCCGCGATCCGCTGGACGACGCCCGTCAAGCCGTCCTCCAGCGACAGGTCTTTCGGCAAGCGGCCGAGGACCGCCAACGGCGCCACTCCCAAGTCCGCCGCGAGCAGTTCCTCCGCGGGCCGCTCCCACAGGCGAACGACCTCGTAGACAAAATCCATTTTACCACGCCCCGGCCGCGGCGCGTAGCCGATGGCGCCGCTGGTGTTCGAGTGCGCCGCTTCGGGGCGCAGCAGGACCATAACCGTATGCACGGGCACGTGCTCGTGCGCGAAGAGCAGCGCGTTGTACGCCATCAGGTCGGCGTGCTTCCAGGCCGCGGCGCTCGACTGGAACTCAAGGTGGATGATCTCGACGAGAGGTTCGCCCAGTCCCAGGACCAGGTCGGCCGCGGTCGTCACGGTGGAAAGATCGACGTTCAGCAGGCTCAATGGCAGGGTCGGTGGCCGATCGAAGGCCTCCAGGAAACCCTGGGGGCTGTCGCGGCCCATATCTTTCAGCGTGGCGTCAAAGGTCATGGCCATGAGAGATTCCCGCCATTTGCCTGATGTTCGTCGCCCGGACGAAAAGAATACGCCACACGTTCCGCGGCCGCCAGCGGTCGAAGCCGGAGGGACGACCCTGGGCGTTTGGACGTTCGTCGACGGGGCGAGTCTTGCAGTCGGCGCGTGGAACGGCTCGCTGAGGCCTGCCGCCGACCATCGACGCCCGCCCCGCAGGATAGGCGGAAGAGCACCAAGCGAATTTAGGCCCGGTACGCCCGATTCCCGCTTTGTCCGTAATTGCTACAATGATCCCCGGCCTGACCACCAGTTAATACATTGCTACCAACTGCCAGTTTGACCGATTACGTGCTACCCGCCGAGATGCTCGGCGTGACGCGGAATGCGCTGTGCAAGTCGGCCAAGGCGAGCGCCATGTACCGCGACCCAGCGAACGGCGACCACCTTTTCAAGCGAAGTGATCAGGACAGGTTGTTGAAGAAGACTGCAAAGTTTATTAAGCCGACTTAGGGCACCGCGCCCCGAATCATTAAGTTAGGTCGCAATGCCGACTCCAGAACGCCAACTTGAAGATCATCTTATCGAGAATCTTCGAGGCCTGAAGTACGAATACCGCTCGGACATCCGTGACCGTGCAGCGCTGGAGAAAAACTTCCGCGAGAAATTCGAGGCGCTCAACCACGTCCACCTCGCGGATGGCGAATTCCAACGCATCCTCGATGAAATCGTCACTCCCGACGTCTTCACCGCCGCCCAGACGCTTCGCAACCGCAACAGCTTCATCCGCGACGACGGCACTCCGCTCAACTACACGCTCGTCGACATCGCCGACTGGTGCAAAAACACCTTCCAGGTCGTCAGCCAGCTCCGCATCAACACCGACAACAGCCACCACCGCTACGACGTCATCCTGCTCATCAACGGCATCCCCACCGTCCAGATCGAAATCAAGACCCTCGGCATCAACCCGCGCCGAGCCATCGAGCAGGTCGTCGAATACAAGAACGACCCCGGTAACGGCTATACGCGCACGATCCTCTGCTTCGTGCGATGGTGGAGGACATCAAGGTCTCCCGTGGCGAGGAAAACATCTTCATCTGGTGCTTCTTCCTCGCGATCGTGCAACTCGTCGTCGACGGTGCCGAGCCGTACAAGTGGGTGAAGTTTATCTACGTCGACGATCCGATTTCGTCGCTGGACGAAAACAACGCGGTGATGGTCGCGCATCACTTGGCCCACATGCTGAACGACTCGCCGAACCGGTTGCGGGTGGTCGTGTCGTCTCACCACGTGCTGTTCTTCAATGTCCTGTGCAATGAGATGAAGAAGGCGCGCAAGTACTTCCTGACCCGCCAGCCGCGGGCCGGCGGCTTCGCCGTAAGGGAGACCGACAGCACGCCGTTCCTGTATCACCTGGCTTCGCTCGTCGAGCTCCACGAGGCACAGAAGTCCGGGGCGCTGTACACGCACCACTTCAACATGCTGCGCCGGGTGATGGAGCAAACGGCCTGCTTCTTCGGGTACGCCAAATGGGACGAATGCATCAAGCCCGAGGCCAATGACCCGAACGGGACGATTTACAAGCGAGTGATCGACCTGATGAGCCACGGCGACTACTCGTTGTTTGAACCACGCGAGATGATGCAGGAGAACAAGGACCACTTCCGCAAGGTGCTGAAGCAGTTCATCACACTCCACCCGTTCAGCCCGGCCCTGTTCCCAGAGAATGCTAAGTAAGGCACCATGACCGACCTCGACCAAAAACAGCTCGGCAAGACTCTCTGGAACATCGCCGACACGCTGCGCGGGGCGATGAACGCGGACGACTTCCGCGATTACATGCTGTCGTTCCTGTTCTTGCGCTACCTCTCAGACAACTATGAGGCAGCGGCAAAAAAGGAACTGCGGGCGGATTACCCCGACCCCAACGCGATCGGCAACGGCGGAAGGACGCCGCTTTCGGTGTGGTACGCGGATAACCCCGGCGACGTGGCGGCATTCGAGAAGCAGATGCGGCGCAAGGTGCATTACGTCGTCAAGCCCGCTTACCTCTGGCAAAGTATCGTCCACCTCGCCAAGACTCAGGACGGAGAACTGCTAGACACGCTGCAAAAGGGGTTCAAGCACATTGAAGAAGAGTCGTTCTCGAGTAATTTCCAGGGGCTGTTCTCGGAGATCAATCTTGCCTCGGACAAGCTGGGGCGCAAGTACCCCGACCGCAACGCCAAGCTCTGCTCGATCATCAGCGAGATCGCGCGGGGGATGTCTCTATTTTCGTCCGATGGCGACGCGCTGGGGGACGCTTACGAATACCTGATCGGGCAGTTCGCGGCCGGCTCGGGCAAAAAGGCTGGAGAGTTCTACACACCGCAGCAGATTTCGAGCATTCTGTCTGGCATCGTCACCCTCGACAGCCAGGAGCCCAAGACCGGCCAGCGGAAGAAGCTGAACACCGTGTTCGACTTTGCCTGTGGGTCGGGTTCGCTTCTGCTCAACGTTCGGCACCGCATGACCGAGTCGGGCGGGGCCATCGCCAAGATCGTTGGGATGGAGAAAAACATCACCACCTACAACCTGGCACGTATGAACATGCTGCTGCACGGGGTGAAGGACACCGAGTTCGAGATCTACCACGGCGACACGCTGACCAACGACTGGGATTACCTGCGGGAAACGAACCCGGCGAAGAAGCCGGCGTTTGATGCGGTGGTGGCCAATCCGCCGTTCAGCTATCGCTGGGAGCCGGGCGAGGCGATGGGCGAAGACATGCGGTTCAAGGCCCACGGCGTGGCGCCCAAGAGCGCGGCCGATTTCGCGTTCCTGCTTCACGGTCTGCACTACCTGAAAGACGACGGCGTGATGGCGATCATCCTGCCGCACGGGGTGCTGTTCCGGGGCGGCGTAGAGGAGCGCATCCGCACCAAGCTGCTCAAGGACGGGCACATCGACACGGTGATCGGGTTGCCGGCGAACCTCTTCTATTCGACGGGCATCCCGGTCTGCGTCCTGGTGCTGAAGAAATGCAAGAAGCCGGATGACGTGCTTTTCATCAACGCGGCTGAGCACTTCGTAAAGGGCAAGCGGCAGTACCACCTGACGGACGAGCACATCGCGCGGATCATCGAGACGTATCAAAAACGCCCCGCCAAGCCGATCGAACGATACGCCCGCCGTGTGAAAATGAAGGAGATCGAGGCGAACGAATTCAACCTCAACATCTCCCGCTACGTCAGTACGGCAGAAGCGGAACAGGAGATCGACTTGGCTGCGACGCATCGCGAGTTGGTGGATATCGAGAAATCGATCCAGAGTGCGACCGCCAATCACAATGAATTTCTTAAAGAGCTTGGCCTCCCACCATTGCCCTAGTTGCGACGAATACGATCGCTGGCTGCACGCCTGGCGACGGTTCGATTTCGACATGCCCAACAACGCCAGCCAAAGCCAGCGCAAGCAGCGCCGGACCGAGTCGCTGTGGGTCAACTGGTGATGGACGGCTTAAGCACGACCGAGAAGGCGTTGGATCGAGGCAGAATGGTCGCGGCACGGCCAATGGGCTCGCAGACTGTCGTCCGCTCGGCGTTCTGCACACGGCGAGTCTAGCACGGTGCCGTGTTGATCGTGGATGAAATCGCGCCCGCTCCGCATCCCACCCCTACGCCTTCGCGAAGTTGCACAAAACTCGGCAGGCAAGGGAAGCCGTAAGTGACCAGCAAGCGCGGCGACAAATGCAAAATGCGAAATGCGAAATGCGAAATGCAAATTGTCGGGGCAAGGTGCTCAACTCGCGGGACAAGGCGCTCAAGCGGCGGGGCAAGGCGCTCAACTCGCGGGGCAAGGTGCTCAACTCGCGGGGTAAGGTGCTCAACTCGCGGGCGAAGGCGCTCAACTCTCGACGAGCTTGCGAAGTTCGTCGTATACCTGGGCCAGAGGCGCGGCGGGCCACATTTCTTCTCGGGCGTTTCGGAGTAGAGTCGAGAGGTGGCGCGGTTGTTTAGGTGTGGCCTATCGGTTTCCAGCTCTTTCGTTCGCCGGTGCCTCACTAGCCTTACCATGCTCTGTTTCCACCCCCCGCTCATCGAACCGGACGGGCGGATTTCCCGCATCCGGCTCTCGGACAAGGATGCTGTAAACTGCGTCGCTCATGCGGTCGCTGGCACGGGAAGTTGCGCTTGATCGCAGAGAGCCGTACTAATGCGATCCCTTCCATCGAAGGCTTCGACGGTTTCGTTACCTCCACGGCCGCTCCGATTACTTCCGGCTGGAGCGACAAGTTGCCGGGCGGGGCTTTCACCCGCTGGAAAACCAACACCCTTCGTGGCGCACACACTGATACGCGCTAATCTTCGCTCATAAAACCCGCTTTCCGATTAGTGCGGATGAGCGTTGATTAGTGTTCCAACCTCCTAGTCAAGGCGCTCAAGCGGCGGGGCAAGGTTCTCAACTCGCGGGGCAAGGTGCTCAAATCGTGGGGCAAGGTGCTCAAATCGTGGGGTACGGCGCTCAACTGGCGCGCGAAATCCACCGGCCGGTTGGTGAGTGGTGAGGAGTGACTCACACTCCTCCCCGAACCGGAATCCGGCGCGCCGTGACGATGGTGACGATGAAATACGGGCAAAGTTTTTTTGGCACCGTCTTAAATCGGGTGATTCCAGTCGATCTGGGGTTTACACATCCGCCCGGCAGGAGCCACCGCCCCGAACATGTAAACCCAGAGCAGCTAGGAGGTTTGGATTTGCCTCCGAGGGCGGATTTGGGAAATGCCCGCAAAACCTGTCAACCTATAAACTTGCGTCGTGAGACGGTGCCGTTTTTTTGTTTTGTACGTGGCTGGGTCGATTAGGTGGTTTGCGGCGGTGAACTGACGGACCAAGGCGCTCAACTGGCGCGCCAAATCACCGGCCGCTCGCCACGAGCAAGGTGCTCCACTCGAGGGGCAAGGTGCTCAACTGGCGCGCGAAATCCACCAGGGACGAAGATGGTCAATTGGGTGGGAAACTTGGCGACCGCGAGATGCTGACAGTGCCCATGCGCCTTGTTGACCTGCTGACAACGTCGACAAAACCGACGTAAAGACACAACCTCAAAGGTTACAATGGGTTGCGGTCTTTGCTGACACTGCTGACACTGCTGACACTGTTTTTTCTTAGTTCTATGCAAGCACGTCACCGCTCATGCTTCACATCACGAGGTGACCCAACCACCGTCAACGCTTCGCTACTTTCGATCGAGCTTCGAAGCCTTCAATGCGTAACGCTCCGCCTTGTCTTTCTCGCCCAGCGCCCGGTGCATCGAGGCGAGGTTCGAGTAGACGACCGCCAGCGCCTGCTCCGACAGGATTTCTTGCTGGACGGCCTGCTCCATCAACTCGGCCGATCGGCTGGTCAACCGCAACGCCCGATCGCGATCGCCCGTCTGCCAATACGACACGGCAGCGGCCGCCAGCGATTCTCCCTGGCGGCCGACGTCGGCTAAGGCCGAGTCGGGCACCGGCTGTTCGATGAGCGGCACCGCTTTATCGTACCACTCGACGGCCTGGCTGTGCTCGTTTCGCTGTTCGGCGTGGATCAATCCGATGCGGAAATAGAGCCGGCCGAACAGGTAGGCGTCGCCCGGCGCCTCGTCGCGTCCGGAGCGTCCCTGGTCGAGGTACGACACGGCCAATCGTCCGTATTCGAGCGCCGGATCGAATTCGCGCCGCGACTGAAACGCTTGGAGGGCGTCGTAAAGCGCGAGTCCCAGCTCCCAGGCCAACCGTCGGCGGCGCAGCGGATCGTCGGTGGCCTCGATTCGGTCGCGGCCGATTTGCAGGGCCCGCTCGGCCCACGGCGCAGGATCGATTTTGCCGCCCGCGCCGACCGACGCCCCCAATGCCCGGCTGCAAACACGCAGGCCCCAGTCGGGGTCGAGCGCACGTTCATCGATCGATTCCTGGGCGATCGCCTGGGCCTTGGCGAGCCAAAGCCCAACCGCCTCTCGCTTGTTTTTCCATCGGCCCCAGGCGGTGCCGTGCGCGGCGGCCAGATGAGCTTCGATCAGCGCCTCCCGCGCCGCGCGAGCCACGGCGAGTCGCTCGTCAAGAGCCAGCGGCTCCGCCAACCGGATCGCTTGCTGCGCAAGCTCGACACAGCGCTGAAAATCGCGCGAAGGACCGGCGGCCGACAACTCGCCGGCGCGCGACAAGGCAAGCGCTTTCAATTGGGGGAGTTGGTCGCAGAGGGCGATCGCCTGTTCGATCTCCTTCTCCGCCTCGTCGAAGCGGCACGAGTCGGTCAGGATGCGAGCACGAGTCAGCTTGTACTCGGGCCGCTTGGGTTCCAACCGCAATCCGCGATCGACCGCCGCCAGCGCTTCGCGGCGCTGGCCCGAGTTCATCAGCAGGCAAGCCCGCAGCCAATGGGCCCGGCCCCGCTTGCCGTCGAGCTTGAGTGCTGTCCCAAGGTCGGCCAAGGCGCGCGTGTCGCTGGTGGACAAGCGGTTTTCGGCGCGGAGCACGAATGGCCCGGCGTCGATCTCACTTAACACGATCTCGCGTACCCGATGGTCGCGCAAAAGGTCACGGAATGCGTGCGAGTTCCGAGTGTCCGGGGGTAGAACGGAGCTCTCAAGCTGTTTGCTGCGAGGAGCGAGGCGGAACGTCGCGCCGCGCTCGGGAAACGCGATGCCGGT
>DATLQY010001193.1:0-5357 GCA_035534975.1 Pirellulales bacterium | reverse complement strand
GCGTATCCGAGCGCCAGGTCCGGTCCAATCGCGGACGCCATGGGTGAAACGTGGAGCGCGGTTGACCACGCGCTAGTCAGTGATACCCGCGGACTGCCCGGCGGCTCGACGTAAATATGTCCCCCGTCGTAAGCCCCAACGGGGTGTGAGCTGAATCGCAGGCCGGCCAAAGATCAAGGGTTGGTCCCGAAGCGCGGCCGCCCAATCGGCATCTGCGGCGGGGCCGTCTCCCAAATCAACGTGACCTCCGACCACGGCCAACCTGCGCTCGGCCTGTGTCGCCTTCCACTCCGCGAAAGGCGACGATTTGCAGGTTTTCGGATCGACGCTGCAACGGGCCCGGCAGCCCCGCTACGGCGCGGCCGACCCCGCGCAAGTCGTTACCAGTAAGGCAAGTCCAAAGGTGCCAATTGGCACCGTGATCTCGGCGTGGCCATGACGTTTGCCGCCGGCGCGACCGTCGCAGTATCGCCAAGCTGCACGGCATCAGTGCCGGCCGCGTCGCGTAGATCCGGCCCAACCTTCGACGGACCTGGGAAGAGTTCCCCGGCGAGCCGATCGACGAGGCCGCCGAATTGGCGATGGCGCGCTGCTAATCGAGGGAAGCTCCGTGGCCCAGGCCGCCCCGTCGCCGAAGTGGCGACGCGGTGGCCAGAGGAGTTGGCCGAACGCAGTCGCCCCTTACCTTGCGGCGCAGCATCGGTCGATGTGACCGGCGCGTGCTAGGCGCGGCCGGCTGCCATCTCAAGAAAGGGTGGTTAAATCGGACGGCCCTGGACGACTATGGCTTGGCCTCCGGCTCTTTCGGCTGTGCCGCCTCCAGCTTCGTCCGCCACTCGTCGGCTTTCTCCGCCTGGTCGGTGGCGGAGTAGAAGTCCAACAGCCGCTGAAGGGCCTCGCTTAGCCGAGGCAGGGCCGCCATAATGCCATTGTGACAAGAAGCCTGGGTCACCCGACCCCCGCACAAGTCTCGGCCCCTGCGCGGCACTCGCTCGCGGCCCCTTTGGCGCTCTAAAATATAGAGACGAGTCGACGGTTTCAGTTCAGCTTGCATCAAGTAAACTACATAGCGTGGTTTGTCCGGTGCCGCATGATCGACACGGCAACGAAGGCGATCGTCATCGAGTCTAACAACCCTCTTCTTCAAAGTGATTGAAAGAACATCATGCGGAGTTCGCGACGTCCTGCTTGGCAGTTCCAGATCGCAACGCTGACGATTGCCTGGTTCGGCATTGGGGGTCCGCCTCTCGTAGCGCACGAAGGAGACGAGGCGCACGAGCACCTTCCACCGGCCGCCGACCTCAAAGAGGTCTATAAGCCCACGGTAGTGCCGGACCGCATCATTTTGACCTGGGCCGGCGACCCCGCCTTCACGCAAGCTGTAACCTGGCGCACGTCTACCGAAGTGGCCAAGGGCTGGGCGGAAATCGCGGTCGCCGATGCCGACCCCAAGTTCGCCAAGGGTGGGATGAGATTTGCAGCCGCGTCGCAGGCACTGCTCACCGACCTTGGCACGGCGCATTTCCACACGGTGCAGTTCAAAGATCTGACCCCATCGACAAAATACGCGTATCGCGTGGGCGACGGCGTCAATTGGAGTGAGTGGTTTCACTATACCACAGCTAGCGAAGAGGCCGAGCCCTTTTCCTTCATTTATTTCGGTGACGCCCAAAATGACATCCGCTCGATGTGGTCGCGAGTTATACGCGAGGCCTACAGCGACGCTCCCAAGGCACGCTTCATGATCCATGCGGGCGATTTGATCAACCAAGCTGAAGCCGATGCCGAATGGGGCGCGTGGTTCGGCGCCGGGGCTTGGCTCAACGCGATGGTCCCCAGCGTCCCCGTGCCGGGCAATCATGAGCAGGCGAAGGACGAAGATGGCGGCCGCCGGCTTTCGCACCATTGGCGCCCGCAGTTTGCACTGCCGAAAAACGGACCGATCGGTTTGGAAGAAACGTGCTACACGTTCGTCTATCAGGGAGCACGAATCATCGGCCTGAACAGCAACGAGCAGATCGAACAACAAGCCGCTTGGGTCGACCGGGTTCTGGCCGAAAACGACCACCTCTGGGTGGTATGCACTTTTCATCATCCGATTTTTTCAACCGGCAAGGATCGAGATAATCCCGGGCTGCGAGCGGCCTGGAAGCCGATTTTCGACAAATATCAGGTCGACCTCGTGCTGCAGGGACACGATCACACTTACGGCAGGACCGGCCTGGCGACGCCTGTGGTGCCTGCTCCTGCGACGCCCGGAACCGTCGGCAACGTGCCCGCGGGCATCAACAAGTTCGATGAGCAGACCGGAACCGTTTACGTCGTCTCCGTCAGCGGACCAAAGATGTACAAATTGCAGCGTCAACCCTTCATGCCGCGGCAGGCCGAGAACACGCAGCTCTACCAGATCATTCAGATCGATGGCGGCACGCTGCGGTACGAGGCGAGGACCGCGGTGGGCGAAATCTACGACGCTTTCACGCTCATCAAGCGACCCGGCGAGATCAACGAACTGATCGAGCAGATTCCCGATACTCACGATTGAATGTCGATGAGGCGCGACAGAAAAAGGCAGTCGACCAACTGCTCGAAATCACCGCAGACTGGCAAGCTGGGGCAAGCAAAGTGTCCGGAATGCGGGCTGGTTTACGAGCGTCCCTTGTTCGCCCTCAATTGCGGAATCCGCCGCTACGAGCGCTGTCCCGGCTGCCGGCGATGGCACATCGCGACGAAATTGAAACAAGAAAGAAGCGCATGACGGCTACGGTTTTCGGCGATGAGCGTGTGCCTTTCACATCTGTTCGATGACTCGGCCAGGGTGGGACGGCAGACAGCGTGTTGGCCATCAAGATCGCCCCTGGGACTAGATTGCGAGGTTTTCCAACTTGAACGAGACTAACGGCCACACAACACCCGAAAGCCGTTGCCGCTGTAGCGGCCCATCGGGTGGTCGACGTAGCGGAACGCGGAACGACAACGGGACGCGTCGAAGGAGAACACGCCACCGCGAAGCACGCGGCCCGACCCAGCGGCGGCACCCGTCGGATCGGTCGCCGTCTCGACGCTGTACGTGCCGCGCCAATCGCAACACCACTCAATGACGTTGCCGTGCATGTCGAACAGTCCGACGGCGCTCGGCAATTTTGCCCCACCGGGCCACGTTCGTGAATTCGAATTCACGACGAACCAGGCGTATTGAGGCAGCAGGTCTTCGTCGCTTCCGTAGCAGAACCCCGCGGAACTGCCCGCTCTTGCGGCGTATTCCCACTCCGCCTCCGTCGGAAGCCGGTATCCATCGCCCGTGAAGTTGCAACGCCAGACGTCAATTTCGTACTCGGTGTTGCGCGATTTTACTTTCTCTTTCTCACCAGTTCGCTCGTAACACTTCGTTCGCCCTTCCTTGACGCTCAGCCAATTGCAGTACAACACCGTGTCGAACCAATTCACGTAGACTATGGGACAATCGTCCGCGGGGCTGTATTGCTTCATTCCTTCTTCCCATTTCCAATCCTTGGGTTTTTCGGCCTGCGGGTAATCGGCGTCGGCCAAGAACCGCTGGAACTGCGCAACCGTCACTTCGCAGTCGGCAAAATAGACCGCGCGCGTCAAATGGACCTCGTGCGCCGGTTGTTCGTCGTCGCCTTGAGTTGCCTCGCCTGGCGTTCCCATGGTGAATTTGCCTGCGACGACCTCGACCATCGTCATCCCCTGGCGATTGACGAACCAACGCTGGTCGGAGGCGGGCCGGCCAGTGGGTTCGATCGCCGGCAGAGGTCGGTTCCATTGCCGAAGCGCCCAACCCGCGGCGGAGTGCGTACCGCCGTCGGGGGCGCCGGTGTAAAGTGCCAAGAGCACCTCGGCCCCCTGGTCGCGCTCTGCGGACTCCAGCGTGTCGGGAGCGATCGTGCCGAAGGCCATGCACAGGCCGGAACGAAACGCCGCTTCGTCGCTGGCACGCAACTGTTTGGCCGCGGTGCCAAGCTCGCCATGCCAAGCCGCATAGGCATGAATCAGGGTCGTGCGTTGAATCGGGTCGCTGCGCACGGCGAGGGCATCCATTGCCGGTTTGTGGTCGCCCAGGTGCAATGCGACGATCGCATAGCGCGCTTTCGCGGCGTTCTCGGCGGCCGACGCGGCGAGCAGCGCCAATTCAGCTAGGGCCGTTTCCTTCGCATGGGCCAGCGCCGCGACGAGGTTGCGGCACTCGCTGGCATGCGCGGTCGAAACCTGGTCGAGCAGAAAGTCGCGCGGGGCTTCGCCTAGGTCGGCCAAGGCGTAGGCAGCGTGCAGGCGTTGCACGCGATCGGCTCGTTCGCTGGCAAGTTGTTTGCGTAGTCGCTCCACAGCCAGGCTACCCATGGGCCGAAGGTTGTCCAGGGCGTAAGGCACGCCGTCGGCCCTCGCCGTGAAAACGCTTTCGGCCAGCGTCTCGGCACGCCGCACCTCGGCTCGACGGTACGCACCAAGGCCCATGAACACCGCGACCACGAGCACCACGAGCAAACCTGCGAAACGCAGGCCGTGGTACCTTCCCGCCGCCCGCATGACTCTTCGTTCAGGCGTGGTCCACTTGCCGCGCTTCGTGAATAACAGAATGTTGGGCCACTCCCACCAGCTCGGCAGAAACCGGGCGTCGTGCTTCGCGTTCCAGGCTGCCGATCGCTCGGCCAGCCGCAACTCGGCCCGGCCGCGGCATGTTTCGCGCTGTTTGCGGGTCAACCAGTCGCGCAGGGAATGCACCAGGTAGTCGTGGGTCAATTCGTATTTGCGGATTGGTGATTCGACGCTGTCGCCTGTCTCCCGCGACCTGTCCCCTTCGTCGTCGGCGGGCGTAATCAAACGCAGTTCCAAGTCCAGAATTCGCAATAACTCGGCAAACAAATCGGGCCGGAGCTGGTAGCCGCTTGCGGCCAGCAACTCGTCGGCGCCCCGGCGGTGGCCCTTGATGTCGGCGCCGGATTCGGGCAAGAGGGCCGCCAGCACGCCTCGGGCCGCTTTCTGGTGGTAGCGGTGCTCCAGGGGGGCGGAGGCCGCGCTGAACGTCTCTTCGAGAAACGTCACGCCGACGCCTTGCGCACCGCCGACTGCTCTTAAAGCGGCAGGCGTCCATGCCTTGCCCTTCATCATCTCGGCAAACAGGGCCAGTCGCACGCAGATGACCTTGCCATCCTGGGCCAAACCGGCCGCGGCCTGATCAAGGAACTGTTTCTGTTCACGTAGGTCAGGCTTTCCAGCCTGATTCGCCTGTGCCGCGGTGTCGGCCGCGCCGCCGACGTCGTCACCCTGGAAATCCTGACCTACACAGCCGAAGGCCCGCCCGAAAGCCGCCAACACCCTCTCTGCGTGACGCACAGAAA
>DATLQY010001192.1:0-4522 GCA_035534975.1 Pirellulales bacterium | reverse complement strand
GAGCAGATCGCTCAGCAGCCTCCCGGAAACATCCTCGTAACTCCTGAGCGGCCGGAAGCGGAACGGCCGTTCGTCGTTGAGCTGTTCGACGAACCCCTTGTCGCTCAGGATTCGCACCAGCGTGGCCACGGTCGTGTAGGCGCGCTCCAGGCCGCTGGCGGCCAGATCGTCCTTGACGTCGGCGACGGTCAGCTCGCCTCGTTTCCAGAAGACCTGCATGACTTCGAGTTCGCGTTCGGTGAGCTCTTTGGCGGGCGGTCGTGCCATCTCGCGTCTCCGAGTTTGAGGGGAATCGGGTAGCCGAACTCGCAAGAGTTCGGGGGTGAATTAGTTTTGATTAACTAGATTTGGTTTTATAGTAATGGTTTCGCGGAAGAAGTCAAGCAGATTTTTTGGAAGGGGTCATTTCCTCGTGAACGTCGCTTCGGCCGCTCCGCGGCCTCGTCGGGAATTGTCGCCCGCTTGAGCAAACCGATCGAAGACGCCGTCGAACGGATTCGCCACAAGCTGGCCGAAAAGAACCGATACTTGTCAGGCGACGAAACATATGTGCTGCGGACGAAAGCGGCGTAGTTTAGAATGACCGGATGTCTGAATTTCGTGATGTTGATCCTGGCGAACTGCGGGTTCCACCGTCTCGATGGCAGGGGGCGGACCCGGCCAAGCTCGCGCGGCAAATTGCCCTGTTCGGCCGGTCGTCGGACGGCATGCCGCCACCCTGGGTTTACGAGGGGACAGATGGGGTGCTGGTGCTGTATAATGGCGTGACCCGGGCGACACGTATCGCCAAACTGGCACCTGGCACGTTCGTCCGGGTCGAGGTTATCGGAAAACTGCCCAAGGCGTTCGCCGGGGAGTCCAAGATCGGAGACCTTTTACCATGAACGACTTGCAGCAGGAGGCCTTGGCCGTGCTGGCCGAGTTGGTGTCCCTATCGCCAGACTTGCGGCTTGGTCAACTGCTGGCTCACCTTGGGTTCCTGGGCGAAGCCCACCTTGAGAAGGGTCTCGGCTATATCGAGGACGATGAACTCGTCGCGATTCTCTACCGGCACCGGTCTGAGCTCTTGGCCCGGTCGCCAGGCATGCCAAGCCAGGCGCAGCCGCGTGGGGTCGCCATATCGGTTTCAGGGAGTCCAACGCTGGCGGCTGAGCCGCAGCGTTAGACGAGGTACTCACGATTTTTCCCCGCGTTTGAGGAGATTAAGTTTGCACGACAAGATCGACATTGGAGCCCTGGTTCAGAAGGCGTTGTACGAAGCCCTTAGGGAGCGCGGGCATGTCAACATCCTCATTGCTGGCCGCACTGGAGTCGGGAAAAGCACACTCATCAACGCCATCTTTCAGGGCAACATGGCGGAGACAGGTCAAGGCCGGCCCGTAACCCAAACCACACGAGAAATCACGAAGGGTGATATCCCTCTGTCCATTTTCGATACTCGTGGCCTGGAATTGGCTGACTTCGACGCGACCTTGCAGGAGTTGAGGGGCTTCGTAGTTAAGCGTGCTCAGGAAACTGACGCGCGCAAGCACATCCACGTCGGTTGGGTTTGCATCCTTGAAGATCTCCGCCGTGTCGAGCCTGCGGAGGAGAATCTGACGAAGATGCTTGCGGAACACATGCCCGTCGTCGTCGTCATCACGCAGGTCCGGTCTGACGCGGGCTTCCGCGCCAAAGTCCAGAGCTTGTTGCCGATCGCCCGAAACGTGATGCGTGTCCGTGCCTTCCCAGAGGAGCTTGACGGTGGTCACGTCATACCGCAAACCGGGCTTCGGGAACTCATCGACCTGACGAATGAATTGGTTCCCGAAGGCCAACGACGTGCCTTCACTGCCGCACAAAAGGTGGATATCGCGCTGAAAAAAAGGCAGTCCCACATAATTGTGGCGGGGGCGGCGACGGCAGCGGCAGCAGCCGGGGCAGCGCCGATCCCGTTCGCTGATGCGATTGTGATAGTCCCGATCCAGGTTGGAATGCTCGCAGGGATCACGGCGACCTTCGGACTCTCATTGGACGAAGGATTGCTGACTTCGGTCGTTGCCAGCATGGTCGGAGGTTCGGGAGCGACAGTGGTTGGCCGTGCCATCGTTGGTGCATTACTGAAATTTGTCCCTGGGGTTGGAACTCTCGCGGGGGGCTTGATCTCCGCCGGAACGGCCGCAGCCCTCACTACCGCATTAGGGGAAATGTACATCGCCACGCTGGAACTGTTGTTCAACCGACACAACGGGGAGCCGCCAACGGCCGATGAGGTTGTGAAAACTTTCAAACAGCGGTATTTGCAGATAACGAGCGGGTAGAGTTTTGGGCGTTCCCGTCCTTCAGGACTTGGCCCATCAATGACGGGGTCGACAGGGATGTGACCGGCGGGCTAACATCTTCGACGTCGTCCTGGTATGATGCGATGTGCCGAAGGAGGAGGCAATGCCCGGTTGAACGCGGGTTCGGCATGAACCGCAGTCGATGTCTGAAGAGTTGATTCGCCATGGTGAAGAAGCGGGCTCCATTACCTCCACCCACCGTGCCGCCGTGCCTGCTCTTTTGCGATGGCGTCATTGTCGAGCAGGGCACTGGCAAGACGACCCTGATCGGGACTTACTCCGGTGTCGCGGCGGAGCATTTTCCGTCGCCGCCCAAAGATTTTCACGTGTACGCGCAGGTTACGAGCTTCGTCGGGCCGGTCGAAATGAAGCTGACCTGCGTTCGCGTCGATCTGCCGGAACCCGACGAGATTTATGCGACAGTGCATGACGTGCAGTTTCGTGGTAAACTAGTTGTGGAGCAAGTCCACTTCGAGTGGCGCCAATTCCAGTTTCCGAGTCCAGGCGAATACGCGTTTCAGTTGTCGAGCCTGGGGATTTCCATCGCTGAACGCCGGCTGCGCGTACGACAAAAAGGAGAAGTGAAATGAAGCCCAAAGGCCCAGCGCCCAGGGATGATTCGTCGCTCTCGGTCGAGACCTATGGCGGTGATTACCACCGCTTGGAGAGCACCTTTGTGTTACCCACGAAGTACCGGCGAATGGCAAAACAAACAACGGCCAAGAACGCCGACACTTCAAAGCGGGCCAAGCCGAAGCACTGATACGGCGGCGTGGCGCTGGGCGAGCACGAGCAGCTCCTTGGGCGTGGGTCACCCGGCGGTGCGCACCGCTTCGGAAGGTGCTTCAACGACACGTGCAGGTCGTTGCCAGCCGGCGCGGTCGGCGCCTATGTGCCGCCGCGGTTTGAGCGAATCGGGCCGTCACGGCGCCGGCCAGCGTGAGTAGCTCTGCGTGGTAACGCCTCTTCGGCCGTTCCGCAGCCCCGTAGAGAGATCGTCCGTCTTTCCGGGACACCCGAGGATCCCCGATTGCGGCCGTAGGTGGGCCGGCGCTCGCTGCGCGAGCTTGTCCCACCCTGGCGTGCGCAAAATCGGGGTGGATTGTAGTGAATCGCTGAAAGTTGTTCGGCCTGTTTTTGTTCCGCAACGTCCAGCTTGTTTGAAAAGATGCCACCGGCTTGCCCGGTGGAGTCTCACGTTGGCTGCTACAAACGACCGACCCAAAATAACTCCCTCCCCATTGCCCGGCCGCTGCCTTCGGCAGCGGCCTGGCAATGGGGGTGCGAAGACGGGAGAGGAGGCGCCTTGAGTAGCAGCCAACGTCACGGACCACCGGGCAAGCCGGTGGCATGGCAAAGCTCGACGCTGTCGCGGAACAAAACCTGGATCAAAACCAAACAGCCGCGACCCGGCATTTTGCGCACGCCAGTCCCACCCTACAGTTCCGCATCATGGAGACGCGGAGCGTCCGGGGAACGTTCCCACGCTCCGCGTGGGAACGTCGCTTCGGCCGCTCCGCGCCCTCGCAGGGATATCGTCTTCCGCTTGCGCAAACCGATCGAAGACCGACTTGCGAACACGCCAATACCCATGTAGACTTACTGTACTAATGACCACACACCCAAGAATCGGCAGCCATGAAATTTTTCGAGTCCCGCTCCACCGATTCGCGCGGTCAGCTCGTGACCGAGCTGCGCGAGCGGCTACGGCAGCTTGAGCAAACCCGGCGGCCGGCCGGCGAGACGAGCAACTCGACGGGCTGCGAGCCGCTCGATCGGTTGTTGCCCGCGGGCGGCTTGAGCCGTGGCGGCCTGGTGGAATGGCTGGACATGGGAGCGGGGAGCGGGGCTGGCTGGTTGGCGTTGGTGGCCGCCCGCGGGGCCTGTCGCGAACATGGCCCACTGGTGGTGATCGATGGCCGAGGGACGTTTTACCCTCCGGCCGCGACCTTGGCGGGGATCGAGTTGGAGCGGGTGCTTGTCGTTCGCGTGGAGCAGGCGGCCGACGAAGCGTGGGCGCTCGATCAGGCCTTGCGTTCGACGGGCGTGGGGGCCGTGTTTTGCCAGTCCCAACGGTTGCATCTGCGGACAGTGCGGCGGTTGCAGTTGGCGGCCGAGTCGAGCGGCGGGCTGGGATTGCTCGTGCGCCCCGAAGCGGCGCGGCAAGAACCGTGCTGGGCCGAGGCGCGGCTGCTCGTGCG
>DATLQY010001191.1:0-9193 GCA_035534975.1 Pirellulales bacterium | reverse complement strand
ACGATCGTCGACACCGATCTTTACAGCACCTGCTGCGCGGTGCAAAACCTCTGGCTGGCGGCGCGGGCGGAAGGCGTGGGGGTCGGCTGGGTCAGCATCCTCGACCCGGAGCTGCTGCGCGAGATCCTGGCGTTGCCGACGCCGGTCGTACCCGTGGCCTATCTGTGCGTCGGTTATCCTCTACAATTCAGGGACCAGCCGCTGTTGGAAGAAGTCGGCTGGCGCGATCGGCTCTCCTTGGACGAGGTGGTGTTTCATGAGCGCTGGGGCCGAAAAAAAACCTGAAAAGAAGCCTGACACGAAGCCCGAGAAGGGGCTTCGCTCCGGTTTTACGACCGGAGCGTGCAGCGCGGCGGCCGCCAAGGCGGCGACGCTCGCCTTGTTGACCCAGCAGCCCGTCAGCGAAATTGAAATTACATTGCCCATAGGACGCCGAGAGATGTTCGCCGTGGAAAAATGTGAGCTCGCTCCCGACGCGGCGACCTGCGCCGTCGTCAAGGACGCCGGCGACGATCCCGACTGCACGCACGGCGCGCACCTGACGGCCACGGTTTCCTGGTCCGATCAGCCCGGCCGAATCGAGCTCGATCGCGGCGGCGGCGTCGGCCTGATCACCAGGCCGGGTCTTGGGCTGGAGATCGGAACGCCGGCTATCAACCCGGTGCCGTGGCGCAACATCACCGAGATGGTCCGCGAGGCCGCCGGATCGGCACTCGCGTCACGCGGCCTTCGCGTCGTGATCTCGGTGCCCGACGGGGACGAGATGGCCAAGCAGACGCAAAACGAGCGGCTGGGCATCATGGGCGGGATCTCAATCCTGGGAACGACCGGGATTGTCGTCCCCTTCTCGACCGCCGCCTTCAAGGCCTCGATCGTGAACGGCATCGACGTGGCCCGCGCAGCCGGTCAGGACGCGGTCGTGCTCACGACCGGCGGAAAAAGCGAGGAATTCGCAATCAAGATCCTTGGCCTGCCCGAGGTGTGCTTTGTGCAGATGGGCGACTTCACCGGTTTTTCGCTGCGGGCCTGCACGCACCGGCAGGTGCGGAAGATCTACCTGTGCGGGATGCCGGGCAAGATGTCGAAGATCGCGAAGGGCACCATGCAGACCCATGCGGCGGGTAGCGAAGTCGACCTTGAGTTTCTGGCCGCAATCGCCGCTGACTGCGGCGCGGCCGCCGACGTGGTCGAAGAAGTGCGGAAGGCCAACACGGCGCGGCACGTTTCGGAAATCGTCGCCGCGCGGCAGGTACACGGTTTCTGGAACGCGGTCGCGCAGAAAGTCGTCCAGGCGTGTCGCGCGCACGTTCGCGGGGCCGCGGCCGTGGAGTGCGTGCTTACCGATTTCGGCGGCCAGGTGATTGGCAGGTGGTGCGAGTGACTGAAGCAATTTGGCTCGGTTCCGTTGCACTGGACTGGAAAACACGTGCCGTTTCTTGTAGTATATATCAACAGAGGGATTAGCTGGGAGCCGACTGGATTTTAGTTGGGAGCCTCTGTGGCTGAGCCGTTTGAGCCGCTCGTCATCTGGGACTTGGAGGATGATCCCGACGGCAATTACATCCACATTGTCGTAGAGCACGACGTCAGCCAGGACGAGGTCTGGGACGTGGTGAGCAATCCAAACAACCTCACAGTGCCGAGTGACTCCACGGGACGGCCCTCGACGTTCGGTTGGACCCGGACCGGCAAGCATATCCTGGTGGTCTGGGAGCACGTGGACGATGATCCACGTACGATCAAACCGGTCACCGCATACGAAGTACCTGCGCCAGCACGGAGAAAACGACGACGATGAAACCTACTGATCGAAAACCAAAACGCGGCGCGGACAAAACCGCCCGTCTACGCGCGGACCGCGAGCGATACCAGCGAGAAAAGCCGACGCCGGAACAACTCCTGGCCGAAGGCGGCCACAAGGAGTTTGTTTCTCTAGGTGGGTTGGTTCTGATTCGCAGTCTCATGGCGTCGCTCAAGAAGGAACGAGAGAGTCAGGGGCTGACTCTGGCTGAATTGTCGGACCGCACGGGGATCGACCAGGCGGCCCTTTCGCGACTTGAAACCGGGAAAAATGCGAACCCCACCGTCCAAACGCTTTTCAGCATCGCGATTGCACTCGGCAAACTGATCGTTTGCGACCTGCAAGATGCCCGGCGGGCGGATGAGACGAAAGGGCGCCGCGTTGCTCATGCCTGAGCGGCGCCCAAATGCGCCACGTCGGTTGTGGCTTATCGCACGCGCTGGCTCAGAGGACTTGCGTGCCAGGGCATCGCGAGAGACAATCACGTTTTCTGGAGTACTTTCTGCGGAAAATCCATCTGGACTACTCTCATGCAATCCACGTCGTCTGATGCAACTGAAGGGGATGAGGCTCCGGCGGCTGATGTTTCGCAGATACCGGAGCCAAGCAGCACGACCGTTGGCAAGTCATCGATCTGGGCGAAGGCAAAGGAAACACTAGCCGAAGTCTCGACTCAAGCATCGTCGGCAAGCGGTACGCTTGCCGCCAAGGTGGCGGCACTCGGTACGACAGGGGCGGCAAGAACAGCCGAATTCGGCAAGCAGACCATTGGCGCCGCTAGTGACGCGACGCGTGCAGCGATCGAGACGAGTAAGCAGGCGTATGTCGGCTCGAAGCTGGAATCGGCCGTCAACTACATTGACGAGGAAATGGATGATCGCGGTGCCAAGAAAGCGATCAAGGACACGACTGGAGCCGTCGTCGGTAAGCTCGATCAGATGACAGGGAAGCGGCTCGTCGAACTTCTCGAAACGAAGCTTCAGTCGCAGGACGCGTACAACGATGTTTTAGCTACGCGCCTGGCCGAAGCCCTTGAGCGCATCGCCAGATTGGAGGTCCGAGTCTGCGAGCTACATAATGAATCCGGAGTTCGCCATGAACATTGACGAGTTTTGTACGCAATTCGGCGACAATGTGCGCAGCATCGATGATGTCATGCGCAATTGGCAGCTTGAGGAAATCGAGGGCCTCCTCCGGACGGCGCGGGAGCAGCACGATCAATTGATTGGCAGTGCCGTGATCGTTGGCGATGCTCTTCATGGCGGCACCTTGCTTGACGAGATACCCAAGGATCTGAAGGACGCATTCGTTCAACTGATGCACAAGAAGGCTGACACATATGAGAAAATGCGGCAAATACTGCTAGAGAAGGTACGCGCCGACGATGGCGGCTTTCTGCCGTGGAACGACCCGCATGTCGTAGGTTTCATCAGCAAACTTAAGGGCCAGATCGGGGAAAACCACTTCCAGCATCATACGGGGAGCGCCGCAGTGCTTGCGGAATCTGGAAGTCAAGAAGGATGGGACGTCGCCGTCAAGCAGGCCGACGGTGCGTATGAGTACGTGCAGGTCAAACTCCACGCCGATCCACACGGGATTGTGCGACACATGTTGAAGGTCCAGAAAAAAGTCGAAGCTGAACTGATCAAGGGGTTTGACGGCGAGACGACGGTTAAGCAAATTGATTTTGCCGTGCCGGCTGACACATTCGAGCGCGTCAACCAATTGAAGGACCGTCATTCCGAGTTGGACTCGATGCACATCCGGACAATACCGATTGACTCCCATCGTGCGGCAGGCATCGTAAAGGAAGGCATGAGTCATATCGGTCCTGACCAATTGAGCCATTTCTTTCACGAGTTGCTCGGGGGGGCCGTAGCCGCTGGTTCGCTGCACGCAATCGTGAATGGTTTCTTATGGTACAAGGGGGCGAAAGAGTTCTCCGAGGCTTTTGCCGGCGCTGCCGCTAGCACGACCATCAGCACGACGGGCATTGGGATCGGTCTTGTGGTCGAAACGTTGTGCCATACCGCGGTGTTCTCTAGTGCTGTTGGGATTGGCAGTCGTTTGTTCCTCGGTCGGTTGGCGCGTTCGCGGTGGAGTTTCGCGGAGTTCTTGGAGAAATCAATCGCCGGAAGCGAAGCCCGTACTGCTGCGCTTCGGCAGATGTTCAGAGCGGAACCAATAACCGCTTGAGCGGAAGCGGACGCCTCCAACGTGCTCGTGCGACGGTACTCGGCAGGTGATGATGGCAGGTGGCGCATTGACTAAGTCGAACCAGGATACAACCAGGCACACGGTAACAATCGTGGGCATCGGCGACAACGGCGCCGACAGCCTCTCGCGGGAAGCGCTGGCGCGCGTGGCCGAGGCCGAGCTGCTCGTCGGCGGGGAGCGGCACCTCGCCTTCTTCCCTGACTACAGCGGCGAAACGTTCGCAATCCGCGACAACCTCAAGGAACTGGCCGCCCGCCTGCAGGCCGAAACGCGCCGCGTGGTCGTGTTGGCCTCGGGCGACCCGCTGTTCCACGGCATCGCCGGCTATCTGGCCAACAAAGTCGGCCGCGAGCGGCTGGAGGTGCTGCCCAACATCTCGTCGATGCAACTGGCGTTCGCGCGGATTAAGGAGTCGTGGCACGACGCGGCGCTGGTGAGCTGCCACGCCAAGCCGATCGAGGACGTGATCGACGTCATCCGCGATGCCAGGAAAGTCGGCATCTTTACCGACGACGAGAATACGCCGGCCCGTGTCGCCCGAGAATTGCTCAAGGCCGGCATCGGCGCTTTCCGTGCCCACGTCTGCGAGAACCTGGGCGGCGGCGACGAACGCCTCACCGTGTGCAACCTCGAAGAGCTGGTCGACCGCACGTTCGGCCCGCTCAACGTGCTGGTGCTCACCAAAAAGACCGATGCTCCGCCGCTGGCGCGACGCGACTGGACCTTTGGCATCCCCGAGGAAGCATTTTACCAGCGGCAGCCGCTCAAAGGGCTGATCACCAAGACCGAGGTCCGCGTGCTCAGCCTAGCCAAGCTGCGCATCCGGCCGGGCAAAATCGTGTGGGACGTGGGGGCGGGCTCCGGTTCAGTCTCGATCGAGGCCGCTTTGCTGGGGGCCAAGGTCTGGGCCATTGAAAAGAACAAGGAAGACTGCGAGATCATCCGCCGCAACATCGAGAAGTTCGGCACGCCCGAGCTGTCGGTCATCCACGGTGCCGCGCCGGCGGCCCTGGCGGACTTGCCAAGCCCTGACGCGGTGTTCATTGGCGGCAGCGGCGGAGAAATGGGCGAAATCATCCGTCTGGCCCGCGAGCGTCTCGTGCCCGGCGGCCGATTGGTGGTGAACGTCGCCACTCTGGAAAACCTGGGCCACGTTCCGGCCCAGGACGTGACCTTGGTGCAGGTCAGTCGCACGCGCCCGATCCTGGACTTGCACCGCTTCGAGGCGCTCAACCCCGTGTTCATCGCTTGTTGGGAGAAAGAATGAAGACCGCCGTCATCGCGATCACGAAGCATGGCGCCGCGTTGGCCCGCCGGCTCGAGGGCGACCGTTACATTTCGGCCAAGTTCCGCAACGATGAGCCGGCCCACTATTTCGAAAAGCCGATCAAGGAATTGACGGCGGAAGTCTGGCCGCGGTACGAGGCGTTGGTCTATGTCGTGTCGCTGGGCGCCGTGGTCCGCACGATCGCGCCTTTTCTCAAGGACAAGCACGTCGACCCGGCGGTGATCGTGGTCGACGACAAGGCCAACTTCGCCATCAGCGTACTCTCGGGCCACGTCGGCAGCGCGAACGAGTTGACCGAGAAAATCGCCGGCCGGCTTGGCGCCCAGGCCGTGATTACCACCGCCAGCGACGTCGGCAAGACGATCCCGGTCGATATCCTGGGCCGCGAGCTGGGATGGACCACCGAGGGCGAGGGGAACATCACCAAGGTCAGCGCCGCCGTGGTCAACGAAGAGCCGATCGCCTTCGTTCAAGAGACCGGCGAAAAAAACTGGTGGCGCCGCGACACGCCGCTCCCCAAGAACATCCAGATCGTTTCGCTCGACGAAGCGCGGAAATTCAAGACGGCGTTGATCGTCACCGATCGGCTGGTCGACGAGGAGATCCTCTCCAAGGCGGTGGTCTATCGTCCCAAATCGCTGGTGTTGGGCATGGGTTGCGACCGGGGCGTGACCTGCGAGCAAGTGGAGGAGTTCGTCTTTTCGACGCTGGAGCGGCACCGATTGTCGTTCGCCTCGGTCCGAAACCTGGCCACGGTCGACCTGAAGCAAGACGAGCCCGCGCTGGTGGAGTTTTGCGCCAAGCACAAGCTCGAGATGGTCTGCTACCTCAGCGAGCAACTCAAGAAAGTGCCGGCGCCCAATCCCTCGGCGACCGTCGAAAAATACGTCGGCACGCCGGGAGTATCGGAGCCGGCGGCAATGTTGAGCGCGGGCGGCGAGTTGATCGTGCCCAAGCAAAAGGCGCCAATGCTGACGCTGGCCGTGGCGCGGGTGAATTTTGGTTGAACGCCGCCACACCTGTCACCGGGTGTAAGGTTGAGCAACGACCAGATTAGGCACGATGCTGTAATGTTTGGCGTTGAACGTGTTAAGCGTCGCGGATCGCCCGACCGCGCAAGCCGCGATCAACGCATCGAGCAGGCCCAAACCATGCGCTAGGTGATAGGCGCTGAAATCGGAAAGCGCTCGTACACAATCCGCTTCCATGGGCCAGACAACCGCAAGTGGCGCGACCAACTGTAATGCCTTACGAACCTCGCGGGCATTCCGAGCATCCTGGACCAACTCCATCACTACGAAGCCAGGTACGGCCGGCAACTCAGTCAGTCCGGCGAACCAAGCGACCGCCGACGGGTGCGCTCGTTGAATATCGATCAGGACATCGGTGTCAACGAGTTCCATCGGCTACGGCCGCTCCCGCGTTTCGGCCTGTTTCCGCAGCGCGCGGGAATGCGTCGGCGCGTCGTCGATGTCGGCCCGAGTGCCAATCAATCCGGCCTCGTGCCAATACGCGATCAATTCCGCCCCATTGCGTGGTATAGGACCAGGAATTCGTCCCGTCGCGAGGATGCGCAAAACGTATTCCGAGAGTGGGAGCTGAATCCGCGCAGCCTCCGCGGCCAACTCAGTCTCAAGTTCGGACGGGATTTCAAGAACGAGGTTCACGAGCTAGGTCTCCTTCGAGCGCCATTGTACCTCGGTGGGCAACCGATTGCACGACCCACAGTTCCGGCGAGCAAAGACCTTATGAACGAAGCGCGGCCTCAGCCCGCAACCAGGCAAGGGAGGATACCTGGCGGAATACCGCGTTTCTCGCTCGTCGAACAGGCCAGCGGCAGACCCAGGATGCCAGGCACCAAAGATCAAAGCGAAAAAAGGGAAAATGGCCCGCGGCCTAGTGCCGCCGAGATTCATGGGTATGATGATCGAGTTGAAACCTTTAACGCTCATCCCGTTCATCCTTCATCCTTCATCCTTCACTCTTCACCATGCCAGGCAAACTGATGTTGGTCGGCTTTGGGCCGGGTCAGCACGATCATCTCACTTTCCGCGGCCGGTCGGCCATCGAGGAAGCCGAGGTGATCATCGGCTACACCACCTACATCAAGCTGGTCAAACCGCTGTGCGAGGGAAAGCAGGTGATCTACACCGGTATGACCGAAGAGCTCAGCCGCGCCCGCAAGGCAATCGACCTGGCCTACGAAGGCAAGCGAGTCGCGCTGATTTCCTCGGGCGACGTGGGTATTTATGGCATGGCCGGGCCGGCCTTCGAGATCCTCAAGGAGCGCGGTTGGAAGAGGAGCGAAGGGATCGAAGTCGAGGTCGTGCCGGGCGTCACCGCGGTCAGTGCCTGTGCCAGCGTCCTGGGCGCGCCTTTGGTCCACGATTTCTGCACGATCAGTCTCTCCGACCTGCTCACGCCCTGGAACCTGATCGTCGAGCGGATTGACGCGGCGGCCAGGGCCGATTTCGTCGTCGCGCTCTATAACCCCAAGAGCGGTCGACGCACCAAACAGATCGTCGAGGCGCAGCAAATCCTGCTCCGTTACCGTTCCCCCAAGACGCCCGTGGGGCTGGTGAAGTCGTGTTACCGCGACTTGCAGAAAGTCGTGCTCACCACGCTGGACGACATGCTCAACCACGAGATCGGCATGCTCACGACGGTGATCGTCGGCAACAGCCGCACGTTCACGTTCGAGGGGCTGATGGTAACGCCGCGCGGCTATCAGACGAAGTACGAGCTGGAGAGCGTCGCCCCCGCGACCGTCGAATTGATGCGCAAGCAACTCTCCGAGAAGCCGTCGCCGGGCCGATCGCTCAAGACCTACGGCACGCTCTACGGCATCGGCGTCGGTCCCGGCTATGCCAAGTACCTCACGCAGCAGGCGCGCCAGGCGATCGAAAAGGCCGCCTGTGTCTTCTATCCTCGCGGCAATTCCACCGACGAAAGCCTGGCCTTGAACACGATCGAATCGTTCATGCGCAAGGACGCCCGGATCGAGGAGCTGATGTTCCCGATGACCAAAGACCGCGATTTGCTCGAGTACCATTGGAACCTCAACGCCCGGAAAGTCGCCGACGTTCTGGCCACGGGCCACGACGCGGCCTTTGTCACCCTGGGCGATTCGACGATGTACAGCACGTTCATCTACGTGGCGAAGACGTTGCGGGAGACGTTGCCCGACGTGCCGATCGAGACCGTGCCGGGCATTTCCAGCTTTTCGGCGGCCGCGGCCATGATCAACCTGGCCATCGGCGAGGGGACCGAGCGCGTGGCAATCGTCCCGGTCAACCGCGACATTTCCAACGTGCGCGATGCCCTGGAGGCATACGATACGGTGGTGCTCTTGAAGGCGGGTTCAAAATTGAACCGGCTCGTGGCCCTGCTCGAAGAGATGGACCTGATCGATCATGCCGCGATGTTCAGCTACATCGGCAGCGAGGATGAGCGCGTCGAAACCGACCTGCGCCGCTTCCGGAACGAGACGGCAGGTTACATGACACTGATCATCGTCAAGAAATCGAAGACCTTCCAGGTTGACGACGAGGAGGAGGCCGCCGCGTGGAATACCGCCAAGGTCTCGTGATACTTGACCAGTTCACGGCGTTTCACGGACAGATTGCGTCGGACGAACCGCTTCCACTACGAGCGTGACACAATCTGCTTCCGTGGCGATAGCTTGCGAGAACCGCGATCCACGGCGATAACGGTACTCTTGCGGCAGCTCAGACGAATCGCAATTTTGGACGGAAAGCGCATCATGGCCATGACCTTCGACGCGACCCTAAAAGACATGGGGCGCGATAGTCCCCAGGGTTTCCTTACCACTTTCGATCGACCGCCAAGTTTGCCCGTCCAACTGCTGAACGTCGATCTTTCGACGG
>DATLQY010001190.1:0-3424 GCA_035534975.1 Pirellulales bacterium | reverse complement strand
TCCGCTGGAACATCGACACCGTCGACGACACGTTCCGTCGCGGCGTGACGATCACCACCTCCGACCCCGACCATCCCGAGATCGTGATGATGATTACCGGGAAGGTGTTGCAGCCGCTGTTGGTAACGCCGCGCGAACTGGTGTTGAGCCATGTTCCGAAGGGTGAGCCATCGACGGTGAAAGTGCGGCTCGACGCATTTTTCAGCGACGATTTGCAGGTGACCCAGCCCGAGCTCTTGGACACCGAAACGGCCGAATTCTTCGACGTTCGGACCGTCCGCCTGGAAGGGGCGGATTTGGCTCCTGCGGCGCAAAGCGGCGTGGAACTGGTTGTGACCGTCAAGCCTGGCTTGCCTTTGGGGGCGTTTCGCCAGACGATCCGCCTGACCACGAACATCGAAGAAAACGCTGAGTTGACGATTCCCGTCAACGGGCAGGTCAAGGGCGACGACATTTCGATCATCGGCGAGGGCAAGCGATGGGATGAAAAACAGGGCTTTCTTAGGATGGGCGCCTTCAAACGCGGCCAAGGCGCCAAGGCCGCGCTCAGGCTGCTCGTGCGTGGACCGCGCCAAGAGGGTCTGGTCCTGGGTGTTCCCAGGGTATTTCCCGATTGGCTCGTCGCAAACTGTGGCGAGCCCACCCGACTCGAAGGCGGCAAAATCACCCAGGTGAAGGTGACCATTGAGGTGCCGCCCGGCTCGCCAACCGCCGACCATTCGGGCGCTGAGGGCGTCAGGCCCGGCGAAGTCATCATTCCCACCAATCAACCGGAGCTGGGAGACATCAGGCTCCAAATCAACTTCGTCGTCGTCGACGATTAGGAGACTGTCCAATAGAAGTGAGAATCGGACCGATTCTGTAGGGAACGCCCTCCGCGGCGTTCCGGGGCCTTCCGAAGCAGCGACTAGGTCGGCATGCCCAGCGAGCTAGAGGACACACGTGATTGGTTTCCTTCGAAAAGCTCTGCCGCGCATGACTCGACCTTCGACGCCACCGACCAGACTCGACGACGCCCTTCTCGGCATAGCGATTTACTACTTGACGAGCGTGGTGATGTTCCTAGGGTTCTCGTTCGGGTATCAGTTCCTCGTCCGGGGTTCTATCGCGGCGCCACGGGGAATTGGGCTTCTCGGTGCGTTTGACAGCGCCGGCGGCCGCTGGTATCGACAGATTCTGGAGAATGGATACGGCCGTGAGCCGGGCGGGCACTCGAGCGCCGCCTTTTTCCCCGCGTACCCGCTTATCAGCCGCGCCGTCCGCGCGGCCTCAGGACTACCCACCCAAGCCGCCCTGCTCGTCGTCTCGAATGCATCGCTGTTTTTCGCTTTGATCATCCTCGCGCGATATGTTCGCGCACGATTCCCCCTCGCGCCCCAGGCGCTTGCCGACTGGACACTTTTGGCGATGGGGTTGTTTCCAACGGGGTGCTTTTTTCGCATGTGTTACACCGAATCGACGTTTTTGCTCTTGGCGATCGGCGCCATGTATGGCATCGAGCGGCGATGGCCGATACCCGCACTGGTTTTCCTCGTTGGCTTGGAAACCGCCACACGCGCGACGGGGGTCGCTCTCCTGGCACCGCTCGGGGTTTACATTTGGCAGAGCCAACCGACATGTGCGGCGCGCGCCTGGCGCCTGGCACTGTGGCTTCCCCTGGCCTGTTGGGGACTGATCGCTTTCATGGTATTTCAGTACGTCGCGTTTGGCGAACCACTGGCGTTTGCGCGCGCCCAGGCCACCTGGCGTATTGGGCCCAGCGTGGAATTACCCGCCAAGCTCAAGTTGTTGGTCACTCTAGAGCCGCTCGGCGCGGTCTACGACTCAAGTTCGCCGGCGTACTGGGCCGCCTGGGACGTGCATCGACTTCCTTGGTTCAGCCTCTACTTCGCAAACCCGATCTTTTTCGTGGCTTCGATCGTACTGCTCGCAATTGGCATCTCAAAGCGCTGGCTCACGCTGGGTGAGGGACTTCTCGTGGCCCTGCTGATGCTGATTCCGTTCGTAACGCGCGCCCACGAAATGGGCATGGCGGGGATGGGCCGATTCGTGGCCGTGGCATTCCCGATTTACATCGTCCTCGGGCACCTTTTGGCGCGTCTCCCAACGGCCATTTCCATCGGATTTCTCGTTATTTTTGGGTTCCTTTTAGGAGCGTACTCCGCGCTCTTCGCGGCGGGCTACCTGATCGTCTAGGCGCGGCTTAGGATTTCCGTTCCGACGGTGAAACAGCACGAATCCCGTTCTACTCGCGGGCGACGTGTCGCCGCCGCGAATTTATTTCCGATATTCTTGAAAACCCGCCTCGCAAGCGCTTGACACCGCGAGAATTTCTGCTCTACTGCCATCTTGAACCATGTCCATCGGCGCAATTCGGCGCCGAGTGAATGGCACGCTTGAGGTTTTGCAATGTCGCAATCAGCCCAACGCGTCCTGTGTGGTGGGGTCGAACAGACCCCGCTCCCCGCTCCCCGCTCCCCGTTGGCACGCTGCCGTCGGTGGTGGCCTTCGTGCTTGGCGCGACCTTATTTTCGGCCGCGCTTCTCAAAGGACGCGACTTGGTTACGCGGCCTGCGTTGGATGACACAATGGTCCCGGCGCAGTGGTTCTGGATGGCGGTCGTCGATTTCGAGGTGGTCCTCGGCGTATGGCTGCTGTTGATTGGATTTACGCCGCGGGCGGTGTGGAAGCTCACAGTCGTGTGGTTCGCGGCGTTGGCTTGTGGTGCCGCATGGAAGGGATTTTCCGGCGCCTCATCGTGCGGCTGTCTTGGGCTCGTTATTAGCGTAAACCCTTGGTACATGCTTGCTGCCGATGTCATCGCCGGTGCGGCGCTAATCGCGTGGCGACCGCTACGGGCCACGCTTCGCGCCAATCGAAGGGCCGTCGCGTGCCGCTGGGGGTTGGCGCTTCCAGTCATGGCGGCGGCCGTCTACGCATCCCTTTGCTTGCCGCGGGCGACCGCCCATCTTTCCAACGAAGGCTCAATTGTCGGCGATGGCGGAATCGTTGTTCTGTATCCGAACCAATGGCTCGGTGAGCCGTTTCCTCTGATTGATCATATTGAGTTCGACGGTCAATTGGACCATGGGCAATGGGTGGTCGTACTGTTCCGTCGTGGGTGCCCCGACTGCCGGCGCGTGATTGAGAAATGGGCGACGCTCGCGGGGCTCGGCAGCGACGTCATTGGGCGACCCAACGTCGCTCTTGTTGAAGTTCCACCATTCGCCGAGGACGACACGCCGCTTACGTCATACGGCAGATCGTTCGCAATCGGCAAACTGACCGGCTCGAGAGAATGGCTCGTCGCCACCCCCGTCGAGATCACCCTGAGTAAAGGAATTGTCAAACAAAGCCGGGATAGCTCGTATGCCACCCTCGGCGACGGCGCGCAGCTCCCCGGCTTCTAACCTAAGTAGGCGTT
>DATLQY010001189.1:0-3033 GCA_035534975.1 Pirellulales bacterium | reverse complement strand
CAATCCCAGCGTGCTCGATACCAGCCGCGTCGAGCCGCAAGAAGTCGGCGTCTTGCGTGAAGACGACGCGCGATTCCGCCAAGGCGAACGCCACATGGCTTTCGTCGGGCGCGCTCAGCAGGCCGACGGCGCGCGTCGTCGTGGCGTCGATCCCGCGATTCCATAGCGCTCGAGCGATGCGCGGGTCGCAGTGCTCATCCAGGTGGAAGCGAATCGTCCGCGGCATGGCGTCCGGCCAGTTTTCGTTCGACGAGCGACGGGCCTGCCGTGGCACGCCCCTGGGTGACGAACGCTTCGTCCTCCCTAATCTGGTGATCAATCTCGTCGCGGTGGTCGTAGTAATAGGCCAAGGCCGCATGGACGTCGCCCAAAGAAATGTCGGGGTACGTGGCGACGATCTCGTCCAGGCTCATTCCGAGCCTCTGGTGCCAGATGACCACGTGTTGGACCTTGACGCGGTGGCCCGCGATTCGCGGCTGTCCGCCGCAGATTCCTGGGGTGACTTCAATATGCTCGTGGCTTACCGCCAACGTGGAAATGGCGCCGGTTCGTGCTTCGGGTGTCATATTCTAATGATACCCTGCCGTGCGGCGGCGAGAAAGGGGGGTTCATCCGGCGGATGCGCGCGCCGGGTCAAGACGCGCGTGCCGGCATCTTGACGCAACTGTGCCGCTGCGACCATCATCATGGTCATCGCCAAGAATGAGCCCTTTGCCATGATTTACGACGCTGAGGTTACAGGAATCGGGTGTTTATCGCCGGTGAAGAGGTGGAATTATGAAAGTTGCTTCTGTCGCTGAGGTCAAAGCGCGCCTTAGCTCGTACGTGAAGGCGAGTGCGACCGGTCCGGTTGTCGTAACACGCAATGGCAAAGCGGTGGCGGTGTTGCTCGGAGTCAGTGATGACGAGGAGCTGGAGCGCGTGCTCATGACTCATTCCAGAAAACTGCGAACCATCCTCGACGCGGCAGACCACCGCATCGACGACGGGGCTGGAATCGGCCATGAGAAGTTCTGGCGGCAGGTCGAATCAGCGAACCGCGTTCGGGAAGAGAACGGGAGCGGGAAAAAACGCCGAACCAAACGCTCTACCTGATCGGGGGTGGGCCGGGAGTGATGCGGTCAGGCGCCGTCCTTCTCCTGCAACATTTGCAGCGTGGCCTCCAGGACAGGCAGGACGGCCAAGTCTTTGGGGCGGCCGGCGGCGCGTTTGGTGCGGATCAGGTCTTCCAGCGCAAGCACTTTGACCGTGTGGCCCGCCACGTCCAGCTCGATGGCACGGCCCACGATCGCGTCATAGCCGCCAATCGCGGACATCTCCCCCAGCAGGTCGAGCGATTCGCCCTCGGTCTCCAGCGTGAAGTTCATGCCGAATTGCAGCGACCGCTGGTCGAACACGTCGGGCACGCCCTCAGGCAGGCCCCGCAGGCGCAGTTGAAACGGAGACAGCGCCTCGGCCAAACGGCTGAAGTTGTCGCCGGTGCGCCGGTAGCACAGATCGAGATCCCGAGTGACGATCGGCGACCCCTGAAGCACGGCACTGACGCCGCCTACGACGATGAACTCAACTTTACCGCTGCAAAGTGCGCTGACGACTCTTTCGGTGAAGTTCTGCATTGCGCAAGGCCTCTATTACGAAGAGTCGCCAGGATTCATGGTGACGCAATCGTTCCGTGGGGGTCAGCCGCAGTTGCTGCGCGATCTGCGTCCGATCCAGGTCGCCCTGATGGCCGAGGTCGAACAGCGACAAATCCGGATGCCCCGTCGCCGGGCTGGTCATGGTTCGCTCTCCCGAGCAGCGCCTCCGCTTGGTGTGATCTTCCTCCAAGGATTGTACGTGCGCGCACACGGGCACGGAAGGGCATGTTTCGATCGCGAACCTAGGTCCAGCGTCGAAACTCACCCTTTTTTGAGTCCCTCGTTTGAAAAATCACAGACTTTCTGCGAAAGAACGCCCTTTCGCGGAGCCAACATCCGGTGCGGGGCCAGCTGGTCCCTGACGTAGGGGCGCCGTCAGGCGATGATCTCCCGCACCACAATCCCGTGGACGTCCGTCAAGCGCATGTCTCGGCCGCCAAAGCGGTAGGTGAGGCGCGTATGGTCGAGCCCCAACAGGTGCAGCATGGTGGCGTGCAAGTCGTGGATTTCCAGCCGATTTTCGACGGCGTAGTAACCGTAGTCATCGGTGGCGCCGTAAATCATGCCTCCTTTCACCCCGCCGCCTGCCATCCAGATCGTGAATCCGAAGGGATTGTGGTCGCGGCCGTCGGAACCTTGTGCCATCGGCGTGCGGCCGAACTCGCCGGCCCATACGACCAACGTCGATTCCAACAGCCCGCGCCGTTTCAGGTCGAGCAGCAGCGCGGCGATGGGCTGGTCGACCACCAGGGCGTTCTTCGCGTGCCCGTCCTTGAGATTGGAATGCTGGTCCCAGCGGTCGTGTCCCACGTTGGGGCAGGTGAGCTCGACGAACCGAACTCCCCGCTCGACGAGTCGTCGAGCGATCAGACAAAGCGCGCCATAGCCCCGCGTCGGCTCGAATTCGGCCTCCAGGCCGTATAGCCGCCGCGTCGCCGCGTTTTCGCGGCTGAGGTCCATCAGGTCGGGCACCGCGGACTGCATGCGAAAGGCCAGTTCGTAGTTGGCAATGGCCGCTTCGAGCTGGTCGTCGCGCGCGGACCGCGCCAGCGCCTCCTGGTCGAGCCGGCCGAGCAAGGCCAGCTTGGCGCATTGCAACTCCTCGCTAGCTTCACTGCGAGCGACGTTGTCGAGCGGCAGCGGGCCTTGCTTGAAAACCGAGCCCTGGTAACTGGCCGGCAGGAAGCCGCTACCGAAGTTATCGAGTCCGCCGGGCGGAATCAAGCCTCCGTTGAGCACCACGAAGCCCGGCAAGTCCTGGCACTCGCTCCCCAGGCCGTAGCCGAACCAGCTTCCCGTGCTCGGCCGGCCCTGCAGCCCCGAGCCGGTGTGCAGGAAATAGTTGGCGTTGGTGTGCTCCGAGAACCGTGAGACCATCGACCGCACGATGCACAAG
>DATLQY010001188.1:0-6448 GCA_035534975.1 Pirellulales bacterium | reverse complement strand
GCAAGGATTGCCGCAACGGGTCTATGAGGCGATGGAAGAACAGGCCGTCAGCGGGCTGACGACCGTTTCCGTCGACGGGGCCGTCGATCGGGCGCCGCTGATCCGGCTGCTGTATGCTTTGCTGGCCGTCATCGCGCTGGCCGCCATTTACCAGGTTGCGTCGCCCAAAAGCCCGATGACCTCGATCCGCCGGGTGTTGGCGCCTTGGGCCGACATCGCGCCGCCAACTCGCGTCGTGATCGACGAGATTCTGCCGGGCGATGCCGAAAAGTACCACGATCAACTTCTTTCCGTCAGCGCCCAGGTGAGCGGCCTCAAGGCCGGCGAGCAAGTGACGCTGCACTATTGGACCGCCGATGGGCAGGTGGTCGACGACCGCGTCGGCATGGCGTTGCCCGAGTCCGGTTATCGCTATCAGGCCGAGCTGCCCCCCGGCGGGACGGGCTTGCAGCAGGATCTCGAGTACTCGATTAGCGCCGGTGACGCGGTCTCCCAGCGGTACCGAATCAAGGTGCGGACCGCGCCGTCGATCGTCGTCGCGAGCCTGACGTACAAGTACCCGGCCTACACCCAGCTCGCGGAGCGCGTCGTCGAACGGCAGGGCGATATTCAGGCGTTGGAAGGAACGCAGGTGACCATCGTGGCGGCGACCAGCCACGACATCAAGACCGCCCATGTCGATTTCGATTGTGACGGCACGCGCGAGTTGGAGATGAAACCCGACGGGCGGCAGGCGAGTGTCACGTTCCCATTGCGGCTGAAAGGCAAGACGGACCAGCCGGAATACGCAAGCTATCAATTGCGTTTCACCAATACCAACGGCGACGAAAACCCGAAACCGATCCGCTACACGATCGAGGTCGTGCGTGACGTACCGCCCGAAATCGCTTTCGTTGAGCCGGCGCCCGACGCCATGGAAAATCTGCAATTGCCCCTCGGCACGCCGTTGCGGTTGGCGCTCGACGCATTCGACCCCGATTTCGAGCTCGCCGATGTGACACTCCACGCCCGCAAGGGCAAGACGAAGTTGCTCGATCAGCGGTTGTTGGCCGAGCCGCGCGCCGGACGATACACCCGTCAGTACCTGTTCAACAGCGGTGGCCACAAGCTGAAGCCGGGCGACGAGGTCGAGTTCTGGGCCTCCGCAGATGACAACCGGCAGCCGGAACCAAACCACAGCGAGACGGCGCATTTCAAGGTCAAGTTCGCGCCGCCCGATGGCCAACAGCAACCTCGGGACCAGCAACGGCCCAACGACGGCGCCCAGCAGCCAAATCCAGACCAGGACCAGCCCAACGAAAACAACCCAAAGCAGGCCCCCGGCGGTGGCAAACGCGACGGGCGTCAAGGTGACGCCAATGACGACGAGCCGACTGAAGGGCAGCCGCCAGACAAAAACGAAAAGAACGCAGAACCCGACAACAAGGGCCAACGTCGAAACCGCGATCAGGAAAACGATCGGGGCGAGAGCGACGATAGCGAGCCGGGTGGCGGCGAAGATGGTGAGGGGCGGCAACCACCCGGCGACCGAAAACAAGAAGACAGTGAGCAAAAACAACGTGACGATCGACGCGTTGATCCGGAAAACGAACCCGGCAAAGCGGTCGAAAAGATCAACGAACACTTCGACGACAAGCCGCAAGACGAAAAGCCGTCGGGCGACAATCAGTCCGCCAAGCCGTCGCCCAAGGAAAAGCAACAGCCAAATTCGACTGAAAAGCAACAGAACCAGCCTGGGAACGACGCCGAGCGACAGTCCAATGACGGCGATGCGCCGATGCCCGATGACATGCCGCCCAATGCCAACCAGAAGCCCAAGCCGGACCCGAAGCAGGGGGCTGACCCGAAGCAGGGCGCAGACCAGAAACCCGGTGCAGACCAAAAGCCCGGTGCCGATGAAAAACCCGGGGCCGATCAAAAACCCGGTGCTGACCAGAAACCTGGCGCCGACCAAAAACCCGGTGCCGACCAGAAACCGGGCGATAAGAAACCGGGCAAGGCTCAAGAGCCAAAGCCATCTGGCGGCGGCAACGATGAGCCAAACCGGCCCGCTGAAAAGAATCCCAAGGCGAAGCCCAAATCAGAGGAACGGCAAAACGGTGCGGGCCAGCAGCAAGGTGGCGAAGACGGCGAGGAAGATGGGAACCAGGGAGAACAGGGATCGCCAGGAGGCATAAAGCCCACGCCGGATAAGAAAGCCACATCGGGCGGCGCAGGTGACGACAGCGCTGACGAGGACCGCGGCGCCGGTGACGAAAGCAGCGCGGAACAAGGCCCTGAAAATGCCAAACCGATGCCCGAGGGCGCGGCTGACAAACCCCAAAGCCGTAAGAAGCCGGCGAAGCAACCGCAAGCAAGTGAAAAAACGCATCCCGGCGAAGAGAACCATCCCGGGGAGCAACCGGCTGAAGATTCGAAAGGTCCTGAGGATGCCGGCAACGTGGCCAACCCAGGCGGCAAAGAGGCCCCTGGCAATCAACAGGGTAAAAAGCCAAAGAAAGACGAAGCATCGCGCACTGGCGACCAAGATCCGCGGGCCGGCAGCGAACAGGCCAACGATCCTGATGGCGAGCATGGTGGCCAGGCCCCCGGTAGCGACGACCCCACCGAAAAGCCCAAGGAAGGTGCCGACGACACGGAAGGCACCAAGGGCGGCTCGCCCGACGAGCAACCCAAAGGCAAAGGGGGCGCCGGAGAGCCGGGGGGCAATGAAAACGGTTCGCCGGAAAACCAAGGCCGCAACGCGCGCAAACCGAAGACGCAGCAAAGTCCCAGCGGCGAGAAACCCAGCGATCCCGATAAGCCGGAATCGCCCAGTACGAGCGAGAAGCAATCGGATACCCTGGGGCAAAACGACGGCGATGAATCGGGAGCCGGCGGCCAGGGCGGAGGACAGAAGGCGGTCTCCAAAGGCACCGGCGCCGACGGCACGAAGGAGGCGGCCGACGAAGGTGCCGGCGAATCCAACGAGAAAGGTGCTGGTCCCACCGGCAAGGACGCCGGAAACAAAACCAAGGGCAAGCCCGAGAACGGCAAGGGTCCAAAAGAAAAAGGTCCCGGCGATAAGAAACAGCCGGGCGGCAAAAACGCCGGCGGCGCCGATTCCAAACAGCCGGCGACCGACGAAGCGAACGACGGAACCGACGCGAAGCAAGGCCAACGTGAGAGGCCCAAGCGGCCGGGCGAAACCGGTCCCAGGCCGCAGCCCGACGGCAAAGAGGGTACTAGGGTGGATCAGAACCAAGGCGCTCAAGGCAACACGACCGGCGGTGGCGGACTGCCCAACGACGACCAGACCGTGCCGCCCGAACGCGTCGACGCGCCCGAGCCTGGCGGTGAAGACCCCGACCTCGATTTCGCGCGCAAGGCGACTGACCTGGCCCTGGAGCGGCTCAAGGACCAATTGGCCAAAGACAAGCCCGATCCGGAACTGCTGGAAAAACTCAAATGGACGAGGGACGACGTGGCGCAGTTCGTCCGCCGTTGGGAAGAGTTGAAGCGCGAGGCCAAAGACCCTGGAGAGCGGGGAAAGAACGCTCGTGACAACTTGGACGCTTCGCTTCGAAGCCTGGGATTGCATCACAAGGGTGCATCGATCAAGGGGGGTAAGGGCCGCGACGACCAGGGCCGCGGCCTGAGCGAATCGCGTCGAATTCCCCCTCCGCCCGAAATCGCCGAGCAATACCGAGAATTCTCGAAAGGCACGGCCAAAGGCCGGGCGGCGAAAGAAAAGTAACCGTCGAGCACGCTTCGGCCAGCGCACGATCACGAAAACCGAGAGTCAGCATCGGGAATTGCGGAATGACGGGCTTGGACGATATCATCAATGGCCGTGCTATCGCCGTTGAACCATGACCGCGCTGCGCTTGCCGTGATTCCCACGTCCGTCAGCCTGCTTGAACGTCTGAGGCTCGCTGAGCCGGACGACCCGCACTGGCGCAGACTGCACGATATCTATGAGCCGTGGATCCTCGGCTGGCTTGCACGCGTGCCCGAGCTTGGCACTGAGTCGCACGATGTGGCGCAGGAAGTCTTGATGGTCGTCGTGAAAGAGCTGCCGAACTTCAATCGCCAGCGCGACGGCTCTTTCCGCCGCTGGTTGGGCAATGTGGTGGTCAATCGACTGCGTTCGCATTGGAAGAGACTAAAGCGGCGTCCATCACTTGGCCTCGACGACGCGGCGGGTGCCGAGTTCGTCGAACAACTTGCCGATCCGGCAAGCGCCTTGTCGCGCGAATGGGACCGCCAGCACGACCAGTTCGTGCTCGATCGGCTGATGACCACGGTCCGCGCCGATTTTAGCGAGACCACCTGGGAGGCCTTCCGCCGCTGCGCCCTCGACGGCGAAACGACCGCCGCCGTGGCCGCCGACTTGGGCATTACGATCAACGCGGTGCTCATGGCCAAGTCTCGTGTTTTGAAGCGGTTACGCGAGGAGGCGGCCGGACTCGTCGATTAGCCCGAACCAAACGATACAATGCAGCTTTTTCGCGACAGGTTGCCCTTCGTTTCGGACTTTACTTGTATGAGGAGCGGTGGTCATGGATGTAGAACGGAATTCATTCCGTTTTCCTCCGTTGCCGCGCTTCCGATGACGCAAACGGAATGAATTCCGTTCTACCGCATGGAAGAAACACGATGACCGCCCCAAACGCGACATGTCCGCCGGATGCGGTTTTGGCCGATTTCGGCTACGGTAAGATCGACGCCGCCGGCGCCGAGAGCGTCAACCAGCACCTTGAAACCTGCTACGACTGTCGCCAGCGGGTCGCCAACCTGCCGGGCGATAGCTTCGTCGACCGCTTGCGCGCCGCTCGTGATGCCAAACGCGACGATTCCGCCGCGAACTTCCCTGTACACCCAAAACCGACTGAAGCGTGGGACGGCCGTGCGCCGCGCGAGATTCCCAGGTCGTCCAATGACGGCGCCATCCCGCCGGAATTGGCAAGTCACCGCGATTACGAGTTGCTCAAGGAACTGGGCCGGGGTGGAATGGGCGTCGTCTACTTGGCCCGCAATCGGATGATGGACCGGCTCGAGGTCCTCAAAGTCCTGAGCAAGGCGCTGCTCGACCGGCCGGGCGCGCTGGAACGCTTTCAGCAGGAGATTCGATCGGCCGCCAGGCTGGCGCACCCCAATATCGTGGCCGCCTATAGCGTGCTGCAACCCGGTGACCTGCTGGTGTTCGCGATGGAGTACGTGCGCGGCCAGGACCTTTCGCAGGTCGTCAAAGCGCGCGGACAATTGCCCGTGGCCAACGCCGCTTTTTACACCCATCAAGTCGCGCTCGGATTGCAGCACGCGCATGAAAAAGGCATGGTGCATCGCGACATCAAGCCGAACAACCTGATGCTGACGGTCGATGGCAAGAAGCACGTGGTCAAGACCCTCGATTTCGGCCTGTCAAAGGCCACCAGCGAGAACGGGGCCGAGGCCGCGCTGACCAAGAGCGGGCAAATTCTCGGCACACCCGACTACGTGGCCCCGGAGCAGACGCTCGCGGCCAATAAGGCCGACATCCGCGCCGACATCTACAGCCTCGGCTGTACGCTCTACCATTTGCTATCGGGCGGGCCGCCGTTTCAGGAGTCGAGCCTTTACGGGATTCTCGAAGCGCACCAGAAGCGCGATCCTCGGCCGTTGAATCTGGTTCGGCCCGACGTGCCCGTCGAGTTGGCGGCCGTGGTGACCAAGATGATGGCGAAAGTTCCGGCCAAACGCTACCAGACGCCGGCCGAAGTAGCCCGTGCGCTGGCGCCGTTCTTCAAGCCTGGGCAAAGCGTGGCAACGCCGTCCCCGGCCGACGAGGCACAATCGCACCCGGCCGCCGAAACCGCTCAGGGAAGCGGCGCCGCGACTTCGGCTTCGCCGATGGTACCGCCGACTGTGGCGCTTCCAATACCGGTGGCGCCTCATCCATTGGTTGTCGCAGCGCCGACGCCGGATTTCCGGGCCAACGCCGCTGGAAAATTCAGCGCCGAATTGCGGCTTGCCGAGCTTGCCGCGTCGTACGCCGCCAAGGGCGACCGGCGGCACCTACCCAGTTGTTGGCAATGGATAGACATTTTGCTCTTCACGCGTCGCCACAACTGGACGCCGCCCGGACGCCGGCTGATGCGCGCGGCGGCCAAGTACCACGGTCTGCGTTTAACGGGTCTGTTGGCGGCGGTGGCTCTCGCGGTTTCCTTGGGCCCCGAAGCCTACCATTGGGCACAGGTGCGGCGAGCCGAGACATTGGCAGAAAGCCTGTTTACGGACTGGGCCGTTGTGCCTTTAGTGCTGGACAGGCTGCGGTCCATGGGTAGGTTGGCGCTGCCGTATTTACGGGCGAAATTCGACGATCAAAGCGCCCCCACCGCACAGCGATTGCGCGCGGCTTATGCGTTGGCGGAGCTGGGCGAAGCTCCCCGCGACTTCCTGCTTGAAAACGTGGCAACGGCTCCATGGG
>DATLQY010001187.1:0-2371 GCA_035534975.1 Pirellulales bacterium | reverse complement strand
ACGTGGTCGATCGCTGGGAAGAGTACATCGACCTGATCGCCGACAGCGTCTATCTCAACAGCGGTCGAGGCTGCATCAATTGCTCGGGCGTCTGGGCCTCGCGGCACACCGAGGAAATTGCCGCGGTGCTGGCCAAGAAGCTTGGCCCGATCGAGGTCTTGCCGCCGGAAGACCCCAAGGCCGCCCTGGCCGCCTTCACCGTGCCGGGCGTGGCCCAAAGTGTCTGGAAGGCGATCGAGGCCGATCTCCGCGAAAGCGGCGCGAAACACTCGACCGAGCCCTACGGCCCGCGCCTGGTGGAGATGGAACGCTGCGCCTACCTGCGGCCCGTGGTGGTTCACTGCGAGTCGTCGGCCGTGGCGATCGCCAAGAAGGAATATATGTTCCCCTTCGTGACCGTGGTCAAGTGTCCGCAAGACAAGATGCTCGAGTCGATCGGCCCCACGCTGGTCTGCTCGGGAATCACCAACGACAAAAAGCTCCAGCAGGCGCTGACCGACGCGGTGCAAATCGACCGCTTGAACATCGGACCGATCCCGACGATCAAGCTCGATTGGCTCCAACCGCACGAAGGGAACATCGTCGAGTTTCTGTTTCGCGCGCGGGCCTACCAGCTTCCCGCCGACAAACAGCCCACCCCCGCCGGATCGAAAAAATGAAATCCCGTAGTGGAATTCGTGAGCGTTCCGACTAATCCGCCGCGGAATCGCTTGCGGTTGTCCAATTATGTCTCGTAGCGGAAAAGCGTGAGCGTTTCGATTTGCCCATGACCTTCGGAATTTTCACGAATTCCGCTACGGCTTTATCCTTCATCCTTCATCCCTCATCCTTCATCCTTCATCCTTTCGCCGCCCCATGATCCCGTTCGACTACCAACCTCGCACTCGAATCGTGTTCGGGCCCGACCAGATCGACCGTCTAGGCGAGCTGGCGGGCGAGCTGGGCGCGCGGCGGGCCATGGTCGTCAGCGATCCCGGTATCATTGCAGCGGGACACACGGCGCGGGGAATCGCCGCCTTGGAACGAGCGGGTATCGAAACCCAGTTGTTTGACGGCGTCGCGGAAAACCCCACCGACCAGTGCGTCGTGGCAGGCGTCGCGGTCGCCAAACGTCACCAGCCTGAGCTGCTCGTGGGCCTGGGGGGGGGCAGCTCGATGGACTGCGCCAAGGGCATCAATTTCGTCTACAGTTGCCGCGGTCGAATTCAGGACTATTGGGGCGTCGGGAAGGCCCTTTACCCGATGCTGCCGATGATCGCCGTTCCGACCACGGCGGGCACGGGAAGCGAGACCCAGTCGTTCGCGCTGATCACCGATTCCGAGACGCACGTGAAGATGGCCTGCGGCGACAAGAAAGCCTCGTTCCGCGTCGCGATTCTCGACCCCACGCTCACCGTCACGCAGCCGGCCCGAGTCACGGCGCTCACAGGCATCGACGCCATCGCCCACGCGCTGGAAACCTACGTCACCAACAAGCGAAACGCCGTTTCACTGGCCTTCAGCCGTGAAAGCTGGCAACTATTGGCCGAGAACTTCGGCAAGGTCCTGGCGGACCCCGCCAACCTTGAAGCGCGCGGCGGTATGCTGCTAGGCGCATGTTTCGCCGGGCTGGCGATCGAAAACTCGATGCTCGGCGCGACGCACGCTTTGGCCAACCCGCTCACGGCGCACTATGCGATCGTCCACGGCCACGCGATCGGGCTGATGTTGCCGCACGTGGTCCGGTTCAACGGCGCGGCGGTCGACGGTTGGTACCGAGAGCTGTTGGAATACGTGCCCGGAACGAACGGCGCCGCGCGGCGGCCCAAGGCGGCCGAGGTCTTGGCCGAAGTGGTCGCGGAGTTGGCCGACCGGGCCGGCCTGCCGCGCAGGCTCTCCGAGTGCGGCGTGGACGAAGGCAAGCTCGACGAACTGGCCGCAGATGCGGCCAAGCAGTGGACCGGCGAGTTCAACCCGCGTAAAGTTGGAGTGGAGGAGTGCCGCGAATTGTACCGCGCGGCGTGGTAAGGGGCGAATGCGTAAGGTGGGCACTGCCCACCAGATGAATGGCGAGAACATGATTGGTAGGCACCCCACGCGGTGTATTTAACGAGGACGCGGAGCGTCCGAAGATGCATTCCCACGCAGAGCGTGGGAACGAGGAAACCATGAAGAACCGGCGATCAACGCGACGCCATTGGCTTGGCCATGGTGCGGTAACTTGCCTCGCAGCGGTCGCCGCCGTTTCATCGGCGGCCTGCGAACGGGAAGGCGATGCCGGCGGGCTTACGCCTCGGGCTAGCGATTCGACGGCGCGGGCGGCATCGAAATCGCTCGCCTCCGACGCCTGGCCGACGTTTCGTGGCGGTCCGACTTGCGACGGCGTGGCCGC